>DASXJI010000363.1:0-7420 GCA_036497495.1 Mycobacterium sp. | reverse complement strand
TTGCCGATCACGAAGTGCAGGTTGGCCTGCTTGTCGATCCGGAAGTTGATCTTGCCGCCCTTGATGTCGTTCACCGCCTTGGTGACGTCCGGGGTGACGGTGCCGGTCTTGGGGTTGGGCATCAGGCCACGCGGCCCGAGGATCCGCGCGATGCGGCCGACCTTGGCCATCTGGTCGGGCGTAGCGATCGCCGCGTCGAAGTCGAGGAAGCCGCCCTGGATCTTCTCGATCAGGTCGTCGCTACCCACCACGTCGGCGCCGGCAGCCGTTGCCTCGTCAGCCTTTTCGCCGACCGCGAACACCGCGACCCGCGCGGTCTTACCGGTGCCGTGCGGGAGGTTGACCGTGCCGCGGACCATCTGGTCGGCCTTGCGCGGGTCCACCCCGAGCCGGATGGCCACCTCGACGGTCGAGTCCTGCTTGGTCGACGACGTCTCCTTGGCCAGCTTGGCGGCCTGCAACGGGGTGTAGAGGTTGTCGCGGTCCACCTTCTCGAGGGCGGCGCGATATGCCTTGCTGTTCTTGCTCATTCGTTGATCCAATCTGATATTGGGTTGTGGTTGATGGCGGACCGAAGCTGGCCCTCCCACTTCGGGCGGGTTACCCCGCTCGAAAAACTATTCGACGGTGATCCCCATCGACCGGGCGGTCCCGGCGATGATCTTGGCGGCTGCGTCGATGTCGTTGGCGTTCAGGTCGGCCTTCTTGGTCTCGGCGATCTCGCGGACCTGATCCCAGGTGACCTTGGCGACCTTGGTGACATGCGGTTCGGCCGAGCCCTTGGCCACCTTCGCGGCCTTGAGCAGTAGCTTGGCGGCCGGCGGCGTCTTCAGCGCGAACGTGAAGCTGCGGTCCTCGTAGACGGTGATCTCCACCGGGATGACGTTGCCGCGCTGGGAGTCCGTCGCGGCGTTGTACGCCTTGCAGAACTCCATGATGTTGACGCCGTGCTGCCCGAGTGCCGGACCGACCGGCGGGGCGGGGTTGGCTTCGCCGGCCTTGATCTGCAGCTTGATCAGCCCGACGACCTTCTTTTTCGGGGCCATGAGTGGTTCGTGTTCCTTTCCATTGCCGGACTCCTCAGCGGGCTCCTCGCCCGCATCGTCTTCCGGCCCTAACTAAATCTTGGAGACCTGGGTGAAGCCCAGCTCGACAGGTGTTTCGCGGCCGAAGATGGACACCAGCACCTTGAGTTTCTGTTGTTCGGCGTTGACCTCGTTGATCGTCGCCGGCAGCGTGGCGAACGGTCCGTCCATCACGGTGACCGACTCGCCGACGGCGTAGTCGACCTCGATCACCGGACGCTCCAGCTCAACCCCGGTGCTCGCGGCGCTCGCGGCGCCCTTGACGGGCTTCTTGGCCGCACCCTGCGGAAGCAGGAACTTCACCACGTCGTCGAGCGTGAGAGCCGAGGGGCGAGACGTCGCGCCGACGAATCCGGTGACGCCCGGGGTGTTACGCACCGCGGACCACGAGTCGTCGGTCAGGTCCATCCGCACCAGGATGTAGCCCGGCAGCACCTTGCGGTTGACCTGCTTGCGCTGGCCGTTCTTGATCTCGGTGACCTCTTCGGTGGGCACTTCCACCTGGAAGATGTAGTCGCCGACGTCCAGGTTCTGCACACGGGTCTCGAGGTTGGCTTTCACCTTGTTCTCGTAACCGGCGTAGGAGTGGATGACGTACCAGTCGCCTGGCTTGGAGCGCAGCTCGGCCTTCAGTGCGGCGGCCGGGTCGACCTCTTCGGGTTCAGCCAATTCCTCGGGGGCGGCGGGCGCTTCAGCGGCCTCGTCGGCCACCGGCTCGGCGCTGGCCGTCTCCGGTGCATCGTCAGCGGTCACTTCTTGCAACGCGGTTTCGATGTCGACTGTCTCACCCACGGGCAGATTGCCGTTGGAGGTAGTCACGGTTTATGGGTCCTTCCCTTTTTATGTCAGCTCGTGGCGGCGTCAGCCGAACACCCACAGCACCAGCTTGGCCAAGCCCAGATCCACCAGGCCAATAAAGGTCACCATGAACACCAGGAACGCCAACACCACCGAGGTGTAGGAGGCCATCTGCTTGCGGTTGGGCCAGATGACCTTGCGCAGCTCGGCGACGACCTGCTTGAGGTAATTGAAGACGAAGACGAACGGGTTGTTCGACGGCTCGTCGGACTTGCGGGCCTTCTTGGCTTTCTTCGCCTTCTTGGCCTTCTTGCGCGTGTCGTCGTCGGCGTCGCTCTCGGTGAGTTCGACGGCGCCGGATGCGTCGGTGCCGTCCGCGCCCTCAGCCCGCTGACGGGACCGCTTGCCGGTGGGTCGCTGCGGCGTCGCCACGGCCGTACGACCGCCTTGCGAGTCGTCAGTTCCGCCGCCGTCTGCTGCGGCGTCGGTATCGACGTGTTCGTCGCTCACCGCATGCTCCTTCGTTCAATCGTGTGCGTGGTGGTCACCTTCCAGTGTCCACCATTGCAGGTCCGGTTCCTCCTCGGGCCGTACCGGCCCGCATCGTCACCGGACGCATTGCAGGGGCGACAGGACTTGAACCTGCAACCTGCGGTTTTGGAGACCGCTGCTCTGCCAGTTGAGCTACGCCCCTTCGCTGGTTGGCAGGCCAACCTGCGCGTGCCGGGGCCTCATTGACGCGCGCGCTCCCCAACTTCAGGAAAAATACGCTGGTACTGGGAAAACCCCGAGGTCCGAGTGTACATCGCAGAAAGTCTCAGGTACTAATTACGCCGTCCTGACGACCTGACCGGTCTCCTTATCCCACTTCAGGTTGATCGAGTTGTCGCCCTCGTGACCCATCACCGTGGTGTAGGCCTCTATCACGAGTTCGCCGTGGGCGTTGGTCAGAGTGTTTCTGGTGACGACGATGTCGGCGCCGAACCGCTCGACGACGGACTCGACTTCCATCCGGGCGCGCAGCACATCTCCGGCGAGGATTGGCTTGTGGAAGACGAAGCGCTGGTCGACCTGGACCATCTGCAGCGTGTCGTAGCCGGTGTCGACTTTCCGCATGAAGTCCGCCTGGACCAGCTTCCCGAGGATCGTGACGAAAGTCGGCGGCGCGACGAGACCGTCGTACCCGAGCTCGGCGGCCGCTTTTTCATCCAGACAGGCGGGGTCGTCGGCCTTGACCGCCTTGGCGAATTCGCGCACCTTCTCGCGGCCCACGACGTAGCTCTCCGGGTACTCCCACGACATCCCGAGGATGTCGGTGTTGATCGCCACCGTTACGCCAATTTCGCTGACGCGATCGCCCGACCGAAAATCTTCTTTCCATCGGTGGTGGCGGTCAGCGCGATCGTCACCGATTTGCTGTCCGGATCGACCGATTTCACCCTGCCGCTGAACACGATCTCGGCGCCCTTGCCGTCGTTGGGCACCGGGACCACGGCGGTGAACCGCACGTTGTACTCGGTGACCGCCCCGGGATCGCCGACCCATGACGTGACGAAGCCGCCACCCAGGCCCATCGTCAGCATGCCGTGCGCGATCGCGGTGTCCAGCCCGACGACCTTGGCGATTTCGTCGTCCCAGTGGATCGGGTTCAGGTCACCGGAGACGCCGGCATAGCTGACCAAATCCTGACGGGTCAGCGGGTAGATCCTCTCGGGCAGTTGGTCGCCCACCTTCACCGAATCGAACTCACGCAATGGCATCTCGGAAACCCTCTTCTCCGTCTTCGCCCGCGCGACCCGCCAGGGTCGTGTAGGTCTCTTGGATAACCTCACCCGCGTCGTTGGTGATGGTCTGCTTGGTCATGATGAGGTCGGTGCCGTGGGCGCGCCGGACCGACTCGATCTCCACGTCGCAATACAGCCGATCGCCATCTTTGATCGGCGCGAAAAATTTCAGCGCCTGGTCGACCTGAACGACCTGGGCGTCGTTGGTGGCGATGTTGGCCCACGTGAAGAACGCCTCCACAGCCTTGTAACCGAACACCGAGATAAAGGTCAGCGGCGCGATCAGGCCGTCGTAGCCCAGCGCTGCGGCAGCCTTTTCGTCGTGAAAGGGACGGTCATCGTTTTTGACCGCGACCGCGTACTCGCGAATCTTTTCCCGCTCGACGATGTAGTAATCGGGGTAGCGGAAGCGCTTTCCGATGGCACTCTTGCCCAACGACATGACCACTGAACCTTACCTAGTCAGGCTGAAGAGATAGCTGACGGGCTGTGTCAGCGTGTCTCGCGGTGAGCCTGGTGTTTGCCGCAGTTCGGGCAGAACTTCTTCAGCTCCAGCCGGTCGGGGTCGTTACGGCGGTTCTTCTTCGTGATGTAGTTGCGGTGCTTGCACACCTCGCACGCCAAGGTGATCTTGGGCCGTACGTCGGTACTGGAGGCCACGTCGGTTCTCTTTTCGGGTTTTCGTTCGTTGTTGTCTTGTAGCGATGGCCGGACTCGAACCGGCGACCTAACGATTATGAGTCGTTCGCTCTAACCGACTGAGCTACACCGCCTCGGGACTGCGTTGTCTTCGTTCCGGGCCGCCTGCCTGCTCGGCGTCCACCGAGCCCCCTAACGGAATCGAACCGTTGACCTTTTCCTTACCATGGAAACGCTCTACCGACTGAGCTAAGGGGGCCGCACCCGTAGCGACGTTTGGGTCACGCCTCGGGCCTAAAAGAGGGTACAGCCTGCTCCGCAAGGGCACCAAACGGTGAGGTTTACCCCGCGCCGCGGGCCCGCTTAGGCTGAGCGGGTGTCTGATACCGACCGGTTGTACTTCCGCCAACTGCTCTCCGGCCGCGACTTCGCCCAGGGCGACGGGATCGCGGCGCAGATGCGCAACTTCGCCTACCTGATCGGTGACCGGCAGACCGGTGACTGTGTGGTCGTCGATCCCGCCTACGCGGCCGGCGACCTGGTCGACGTGCTCGAGGCCGACGGCCTGCATCTTTCCGGCGTGCTGGTCACTCACCACCACCCTGACCATGTCGGTGGCTCGATGATGGGCTTCGAACTGAAGGGCCTGGCCGAGCTGCTCGAGCGGGTCAGCGTTCCGGTTCACGTCAATTCTCAGGAGGCGCAGTTCGTTTCGCGGATCACCGGAATTCCGCTGAGCGATCTCACCTCGCATGAGCACGGCGACAAGGTCAGCGTCGGCGCCATCGACATCGAACTGCTACACACGCCGGGTCACACGCCGGGCAGCCAATGCTTTCTGCTCGACGGCCGACTGGTCGCCGGTGACACCTTGTTTTTGGAAGGATGTGGGCGCACCGACTTTCCCGGCGGGGATTCCGACGAGATCTTTCGCAGCCTGCAGAAGATTGCTCAACTCCCTGGCGATCCGACGGTATTTCCCGGACACTGGTATTCACTCGAACCGAGTGCCTCACTGTCAGAGGTCAAGCGCTCTAATTACGTTTACCGTGTCGCTAATCTCGAGCAGTGGCGAACACTGATGGGTGGATAGTTGTGCTCCGACGGGTCCTCCAGCGAATTCTCGTGCCTTTAATTGCTGTGATATAAGCGGGGGATGGGTTCTTCTATGGGCTGGATCCACGATCGGTGGCACCAAGTGGCGGGGGCAGGATCCGGTACCTGGTTGGCGTGGGCCGTATGGGCCCTACTCGGCCTCGCCGTCATCGCCCTCATCTACGCGAATGCGCAAATCCGTCGCAATCGCCGACTGGCATCCGATGAAATCCGTCCGCATGTCGGGATGTTCATGGAACCGCACGCCGCGGACTGGCATGTAATCGAACTAGTCGTCCGGAATTTCGGAAAGACCCCGGCCTACGACGTCTCATTCACGTTTCCGCACCCACCGACCGTCGCCGAATACGAAAACGCCACCGATGGCTATGCCGATGTCGTCGAACTGCAACTCCCCCGCCAGTTGCCGACGTTGGCACCCGGCCAGGAATGGCGCACGGTGTGGGATTCGGCGCTCGACCGCGCGGAACTCGGTGAGGGCATCGAATCGCGTTTCCCGGGCACGGTGACTTACTACGACCGCGTCGAGATTCCCCGTGGCTGGAAGTTCTGGCGCCCCACCCGGCGTGCCCTGGAGACCAAGGCGGTGCTCGACTGGGCGTCGTTGCCGCCGGTTCAGCGCATCGAGTTGATGACGAACCACGACCTGGCCAAGCGGGAGAAGCAGAAGCTGGAACTGTTGCGCAGCCTGCTGACCTATTTCCACTACGCCACCAAGGAAACTCGCACCGACGTGTTCCGCGGCGAGATCGAGCGCATCAACCGCGCGGTCGACGAAACCAAGGACCGGTGGCGCACCCGGCAGATCGAGGCGCCGCCAACAGACGTCAGCCTGCGCTGGGGTAACGCCGAAGAGGAACTCGGCAAGCATCGGGGCGAGCATCGCGGCGAGCGGGTCTAAGCGACCGGGCTTATTTCCAGTCTGATTCAATCAACTCCATGAGCGACGGTCCGGTCAGTTATCGCCTCGACGATTCCATCGCGTTCATCACGATGGACGACGGCAAAGTCAACGTTCTCGGCCCGACGATGCAGCAGGCCCTCAACGACGCGCTCGACCACGCCGACCGCGACGATGTCGGTGCCGTCGTGATCGCCGGAAACGACCGGGTTTTCAGCGGCGGGTTCGATCTGAAGGTCCTGACGTCCGGTGAGATCCAGCCCGCAATCGACATGCTCAAGGGCGGCTTCGAGCTTTCGCATCGGCTGCTGTCCTACCCCAAGCCGGTGGTGGTGGCCTGCACCGGCCACGCCATTGCGATGGGCGCTTTCCTGCTGGCCAGCGGCGATCACCGAATTGCGGCTCCCGGCTTCAACATTCAGGCCAACGAGGTAGCGATCGGCATGACGATTCCGTACTCGGCCCTGGCAGTGATGAAGCTGCGACTGACCCGGTCGGCATACCAGCAGGCGACCGGGCTGGCGAAGACGTTCTTCGGTGAGACCGCGGTGGCCGCCGGTTGGCTGGACGAAATTGTCATGCCAGATATGGTGCTCAGCCGCGCCGAGGAAGCCGCACTCGAATTCGCGACGCTCAAGCAGCACGCCCATGTCGGCACGAAGCTGCGGACCCGGGCCGATGCGCTGGCCGCGATTCGCGCCGGAATCGACAATATGGCAGCCGAATTCGAGGTTTAGCCGCTCACGCGACCGGTCGCCGGAAACGCTCGAGATAGTCGTCCCAGTTCCAGGTGGAGAGAAAGTCGATCGCCCCGTTGTAGCCGCTCTGATAGAGCTCCTGCATCTGCTTGGCACCGATTTTGAAGTCGAGAAATCCGACCTTTGACGAGTCGACGCGGATCGCCCGCGAGTCGACCCACGGCTGATTCAGGTAGGCCTGGTCGCGCCCGACGATCATCGTGGTGATCAGAGCTTCGATCAGCGGCGGCCCACCGAAGAGCCAATTGACCGGCGCCAGAGCCGGAATCACCTTGTCGTTGCCTTGCGGAAGATTGGGCAGCAACGTGACGCCGAAGGTGGGCCAGCGTGGCGGTTTGC
>DASXJI010000362.1:0-3564 GCA_036497495.1 Mycobacterium sp. | reverse complement strand
ATCGCCAGCACCGCAGGCACGAAGACCGTCGCGACCCGGTCGGCCATCCGTTGCACCGGCGCCTTGTTGTTCTGGGCGTCGCTGACCAACTTGGCCATCCGGGCCAGCTGGGTATCGGCGCCGACTCGGGTGGCGCGCACCAGCACACGGCCGTAGGTGTTCAGCGAACCGCCGACCACCGTGTCGCCGGCAGCCACGTCGACCGGTATCGGCTCGCCGGTCATCGCAGAGGTGTCCAACGCCGTTGTCCCGCGGACGATTTCGCCGTCTGTGGCGACGCGCTCCCCCGGCCGGACCACGACAACGTCGCCAACCTGCAGTTGCGCGACCGGTACGCGGACCTCGTCGTCGTCGCGCAACACCGCGGCGTCCTTGGCGCCCAGGCTCAGCAGTGAGCGCAGCGCAGCGCCGGAGGCGCGCTTGGCCCGTGCCTCGGCATAGCGACCGGTCAGCTGGAACACCGTGACCGCGGCCGCGACCTCGAAGTAGACCGGACCCGCACCGCGTAACACCGCCACCGTCGACCACAGGTAGGCGGCCAGCGTGCCCAGCGACACCAGGGTGTCCATCGTCGAGGTGCGATGCCGGACGCCGAGCAGCGCCAAGCGATGAAACGGGTAGCCGCCCCACGCCACGATCGGCGTCGTCAATGCCAGCGCCACCCACTGCCAGCCGGTGAACTGCCAGCCCATCACCATCGACAAGGCGACGACCGGAATTGCCAGCAGCGCCGAGCTGATCAGCCGTGAGCGCAACAGGCCCTGCGGCTCGTCATCGTCGTAGTTGAGAAGGTCGACGGCCACCGACGCGTGGTAGCCCGTCGACTCCACCGCGCGGATCAAATCACCGGCCGACACCCCGGACTCGTGCTGCACATGGGCTCGCTCGAGCGCGAAGTTCACCGCCGCCCGCACACCCTCGAGCCGGTTCAACGCCCCCTCGACGTGGGCAGCGCACGAAGCGCAGCTCATGCCGCGCAGGTCGAGTTCAGTGGTGGTCATGCCGTCGTGGGCCGAGCCACCCGCCGCAGCCGCGCGATGCCGACAACCAGCAGCATTCCGGCGGCCGTCGCCAGCAGCAGGGTCAGCAGCAAAAGCGAGGGGTTATAGACCACTGCGGTGGTCATCGGCTGGTCCTTGGCGACGGGTGCGACCTCCACGGTGGATCGGACCGCCGACCAGCTGAATGCGCAGCCCGCGACCGCGGCAACGGCCAGCGTGAGCTCGACGAAGGCTCGGAAACGGGCCATTACCAGTGTGAACTGTCGTCGTCGTGTTCCGGTGGGAGCTCGTTGGGGCTGACGCGTTCCTCGACCAGCGGGGTCAGCAGATTGCGCAGATGCCGGTGCCGGCGTGCCCACGCCTGGGCGGTCCGGCCGCCGGTGAGCCGCAGGCCGACGCCGGTGCGGCCCTTGGGTACCCCGACCAGCTCGCCGAGCGCGCGGGCGGACTGCCAACGCTCCAGGTCTTTTTTCGCTGCCTGCGGATGATCGGGTTCGGGGTACACCTTGAGTATCTCGGACACCCGGATGGTTTCGGTGCCCTGTCGCAGCGTCTGCGGGGTCAGCACGACCGAGGTGTGGATGCGGGCCGCTTTGACTTGCAGCGCAATGAAGCTGGTCAGGACCACCAGGAAGAACGCCGGCACCGAGATCTGCCAGCCGTTGCCGTTGGACCTCTCGATCCACAGCATGATTGCGGCCGAAATCGGGCCGGCCAGCACCCAGTACCAGGTGGCACCGACCTCGCGAAAGAGCGGTGCCGCTTCGGTGTCTGTGTCGGCAGTCACGCGCACCATCATCCCCTGCTGGACCCGCGGCCAAACAACCTGGGCCTTATCGGCGGCTCACGACGTCGGCATAGCCGGGGTGTCCCACGGTCCCGGCCCGGAGCCGACGTGGTGGCATCCGGTCGCCCCCGACACGAGCATGTCGGGCGGATTCGAGCCGGACGACGCCTCGATGGCGAATCCCAGCATCCCGTGGTCGCGGGGCAATGCACCGCTCACCGAGCGCCCGGTATGGACGTCGACTTTGTTGACGCCGTGCGCCTTGAGCACGTCGTTAGCGGCCTTGACGACGGCATGGGCGCCGGCGGGCGAGGCCGGAGCGGGCGACCGCCAGTTCGGCAGTTGGTAGATCTTGCCGGACAGGAAGACGAAGGGCGGTGGGCACCCGGCTTGGCCGCCGTTCGACGTCGCCGTCCAGTTGGCCGCGGGGTAGGCCTGCTGGACAGCGTCACGCATCGCCGCGGTGACTGCGACCAGATCGTTGGCGGCATCCTGGAGCGAATCCCGTTGATTCAGCATTCTTTCCAGCGCATTCGCCGAAGCTTCCCCCGGCTTGGGCCACGGGGCCGGGTCGTAGTGGCATGCCGATGCCGACGTCGCGACCACCAGCGCGATCAGCAAGTTTGGCCGACTCATCTCAGTGTCCTTCTTTCGTCGCACCACTGACTCCGGACAGCACAGCCGCCAGGTGGCAACGCTCCCGGTACCATCATGGCCCGGATACTCCGAATCGCTACTTGAGCCGGGCCGGGAAGTCCATCTTTTTTAGCGTTCACCGGGTGAAGTAGTTGTGCGAGTCGCTGCGGTGCAACAAGAACATGCCGCCCGCGATCAGCACCGATCCGGTGATGCCGGCGACGCCACACGCGACGGCGTACATCGGTGGCCAGGTGACGGTGAACAGCCGGATGCCGACGTAGACGACCGTGGCTGTCGCTCCGCCGCTCAAAACGGTTCGCGCCCAACGGTATCCGGCCCGCATCAGGATCAGGAAGGTCACCACGATCGCACACAAGACCGCGGTGAACAGCCCCTGCGCGACGACGAGCGGCGTGGCCCCGTGGCCGTTCGACGAGCCGACCAGGTCGGCGACGTAGCCGATCACCATGAGCGGCACCGCGCCCAGCCACAACCAGAAGCCGGTGTCGACGTCGATCGGCCGGGTCGGCGGCTGCGGCCCGGGTTCAACGGGAGCCGTCACGACAACCACTTGGCCGCGCCGGCGGCCCAGTAGCTCAGCACGATGTCGGCGCCGGCGCGCCGAATGCTGGTCAACGACTCGAGCGCGGCGGCGCGCTCGTCGATCCACCCATTGGCGGCGGCAGCCGCGATCATCGCGTACTCCCCCGACACCTGATAGGCGGCCACGGGCACCGGCGAAATCGAGGCCGCGGCAGCCACAATGTCCAGGTAGCTCATCGCCGGTTTGACCATCACGATGTCGGCACCCTCGTCGAGATCCAACTGCGCCTCGCGGACCGCCTCGCGAGCGTTGCCCGGCTCTTGCTGGTAAGTGCGCCGATCGCCGGACAGGCTGGAGCTCACCGCTTCGCGGAACGGGCCGTAGAAGGCCGACGCGAACTTGGCTGCGTAGGCCAGGATGACGACGTCGGTGCGGCCGGCCGCGTCCAGACCGTCGCGGATCGCCGCCACCTGGCCGTCCATCATGCCGCTCGGGCCCACCACGTGAGCACCCGAATCTGCCTGCGCGACAGCAAGTTCGACGTAGCGCTTCAGGGTGGCGTCGTTGTCGACCCGGCCGCGCTCGTCCAGCAC
>DASXJI010000361.1:0-9175 GCA_036497495.1 Mycobacterium sp. | reverse complement strand
GCGTCCATCGCGGTGTAGACGAAGTTGCGCAGCTCTTTTTGCGCGGCGTGGTCCGGCACTAACTGGGCGATCGCCGAGATCAGGGTGCTGTTGACCACCGGCTCCACCCGCTCGATGTGCGCGGCCAAGACGTCATCGGTGCGTGCCGCGACCCAAAGCTCAACGGTGGCAACGAACATCGGACCCTGATGGGCCTCCCACAGAAACTCCAACACCGTCGAGACCGGGTCGCTACTGGCCTGGACGCGACCGAACTCGCGGATCGCGCCCTGGGCCCGTTGCTGAGCGAGATGCTCGATCGCCGCGACCACCAGATCTTCTTTGGACCGGAAGTGGTGAATCTGCGCGCCCCGAGTCACACCGGCGAGCTGTGCTACTCGCGGCGTGGTGGTTCCCGCATAGCCGTAAGTCACCAGGCACTCGATGGTGGCATCGAGCAGACGGGTGCGCATGGCAGCGGTGCGTTGCGCCTGGGTCCGCCGCACACGTTGTCCGTTGACTTCTGCCGCCATTGAAGACCGCACGCACCTTTCCGGTCGCACTCGACCTGCAGGCGCAGCATATCTTTTGACCGCTCGAAAGGAAAGATACCTTCTGGCCGGAATGTAATAGTGTCGCTCCAGCCGTGCGGTGGGTCAGGCCGGTGGTTGCGGCCCGCATGGCAGCGGTACCAGCGCCACCTGCATGTGCGCCAGACCGCGCAGCGAGCTGTTCGTCGTCCACCCTGGCGTGCCGATAATGTCGATTCGCCCTACCCGCTCGATGAGTTCGCGCAGCACCGCCCTGCCCTCCATCCGCGCCAGACTCGCGCCCAGGCACAAGTGGATACCCGAGCCGAACGCGACGTGGGAGGGATTGCGCTCGGCGACGAATGCTTCGGGATTGTCGAACTGCCGCGGGTCATGGTTGGCAGCGCCCCACAACAGCGCCACCCGTGCGCCGGCCGGAATCGTGGCGTCACCGACCCGGTAATCGACTTTGGCCGTACGGTAGAAACCCTGAATCGGCGACGAGAAGCGCAGCTGTTCCTCGATCGCGCTACCCATCAACACGTCGGGGTCACGGCGGATCAGCTCGAACTGATCCGGGTTCTGAGACAAGGTCAAGAACATGGTGCTCAACAGGTTCGTAGTGGTCTCGTTGCCGGCCAGCAGTAACAGCAACGCGAAGTAGAAGAGCTCGTCACGGCTGATCTCGCCATCGCCCGCTGTGGCTACTAGACGGCCCAGCACAGTGTCGCGGCCCAACAGCTCACCACTGCCGATCCGGCTACAGAAGTACGAATGCAGGTGGCGCACGCCGTTGAGGGTGGGCACCATCTGCCACAAACCCTTTGGCGTCAAGTGGATATTGGCCACGCGGACAGCCTCGTTGGACCAATACCGGAAAAACTCCTCGTCTTTCTGCGGAACACCCAGGATGTGCGCGATCATCCGCATCGGAAGCGGCACCGCCAGCCGTTGCACTACATCTGAGCCCGGGTTGGCCAGCAGGTCGGAGACCAGTTCGCTGGCCAGCCGATCGACCATCTGCTGCCACCCGCCGAGCGCGCCACGCGAAAACGCGGGCTGCACCTTGCGCCGCAACTCGGTGTGACGCGGCGGATCCAGGTTGAGCAATACCGGGATTTCGCCCCGAGACCGTGTCACCCCTTCGCTGCTGGTCAGCATCGCGTCGTTTCGGGCCGCGGCGCGCACGTCGTCAAAGCGACTGAGAATGAAGATATTGCGTTTCCGGTTGTATCGGACCCGCGGGCCGGCCAGCAGCTCCGCGTATGCCGGGTAAGGATTGGCGGCGGTCGCCGGATCGAACGGGTCGAACGATGTTTCGCGGATGCCGGGATAGTCGCGGCGCTTGAGCTTGGCAGCGAGATCAATGGCGATGTTGGCGTAGAGGCCCTCCGCGACCGGCCTCGCCACTGAGCTCGCCAACCTGATGTCGTATTTGAGAGTCACGGCGCCTCCGTCCGCTGGCCGGATTCGACCTACCGATGCAAGCATGAACGTAACAGTTGTTTCTGTAACAGACAATGGAGTTACGATTAGGGCCATATGGAAATCACCATCGACCAGCTTGCCCAGCGCGTTTCCATGACCTCGCGGAACATCCGGGAGTGGCAACGCCAGGGTCTGCTGCCACCGCCCACCCGCCGCGGACGCGTCGGCATCTACTCCGACGAGCACGTCGCACGGATCAGGCGGGTGCAGCAGCTGCACGCCGACGGCTTCCCACTCGACCTCATTCGGCGAATGATCGACACCGGTGCCGGTAGCGAGCGCGACGTCCGGCACCTCGCGGCGGAGGTGCTCGCCCCGTTCAGCACGGCAGGCCCCACCACCATCAGCCGAGCTGAACTCGACAACCGACTCGGCACCGGCGCCGCCGCGCACCTGGCCAAGCTCGGCATGATCGCCGACATCGACGGCGACCCGGTGTCGGTGCGGGACGCGGAAGCGCTGGATCTGATCGAAGGCCTCACGGGTGTGGGTCTCTCGCTGGAGCGGCTGGTTGCCACGTTGGTCGACGTCCGCGGTCACCAACGCTCCATCGCGGACGTGATCCTGCGTTCTTATGCCGACGACGTGTGGGAGCCGTTCGTGTCGTCGGGGTTTGCCACGCCGGACTGGGCTTCCCTTGCCGACAATGCCGAGCGAGCTCGCCATCTGGGTATCGCCCTTCTCGCTCATCTGCAGCGGACCTCGTTAGACGACGCAGCGGCGGCAGTGGTGTTGAAGGAGGTCGGCCAGACCGAGCGGGCACTGGACGGCATCAAGCCAACCCATGAACGGCCCTGACGCCGCGTGCGCTTACAGGGTTGCCGGCCGGACGACGACCACCGACTTGGTCTTCGGACCGTCGTCGCGCAGCAATCCGATGACACGGCCATCGGCGGTGTGAGCGGCATAAACACCGTCGATCGCAGCCGGGCTCAGCGCCCGGCCGTTGGCGACCGCGTCGGCCTCCTCGTCGGTGAGCTGCCGGTGCGGAAACAGCAGCAGGCAGGCATCGTCGAGCGTCATGCTCAGCCCGGGCTGCTCCGCCAAATCGTCGAGTGAACGTGCCTGGTCGACTGCGAACCGGCCGACCCGGGTGCGCCGCAGCGCGGTCAGGTGACCACCCACCTCCAGCGCGGCGCCGACATCGCGGGCCAGGGCGCGAATGTAGGTTCCCGACGAACAGTCCACCTCGACATCGACGTCGACCAGTTCGCCGTGACGACGCACCGCCAGCACCTCGAACCGGTCGATGCGCACCGGTCGCGGGGCCAGCTCGACGGCGCGGCCCGCACGGGCAAGTCGGTAGGCCCGCTGGCCGTCGATCTTGATCGCGCTGACCGCCGACGGCACCTGCGCGATATCGCCACGAAACGCCGCGATCGCCGCCGCGATCGCCTCGTCGGTCACGTTCTGCGCCGAAACCTGGTGCAGCAGCTCACCTTCCGCGTCCTCTGTGGACGTGGACCGGCCCAGCCGGACGGTCGCTGCGTAGGACTTAGAGGTCTCGGTCACCAGGCCCAGGATCTTCGTGGCGCGCTCGATCCCGATCACCAAGACGCCGGTGGCCATCGGATCCAGTGTCCCGGCATGCCCCACCCGCCGGGTGCCGAAGATCCGTCGGCAACGCCCGACCACGTCGTGGCTCGTCATACCGGGCGGCTTGTCGACGACGACAAGTCCGGCGTTCATAGGGTGATCGCCGTCAGTACCAACTCACGGTCCACTGACCACCGTCCAGCCAGTGTGCTCAACGGCGGGCCGGACAGCGTGGCCCCGTCGATCAGGATGGTCGATTCGAAAGACCCGGCCGAGCCGGAGTCGTCGACGCCGAAAATGATGTGCGCGTCTTCGAAGCCAAGCCAGCGCCTGGTCAGCGGAAACCAGGCTTTGTACGTTGCTTCTTTGGCGCAGAACAGGATTCGATCCCAATGCAGACCGGAAGGCAAGGCCGCCAGCTCGCCGCGTTCGGCCGGCAGGCTGATCGCGTCGAGCACACCGTCCGGCAAGACGTCATGCGGTTCGGCATCCAAACCCACCGAACGGACCGCGCCGTCACGACCCACGACCGCGCCGCGATAGCCCGCACAGTGCGTCAAGCTGCCCACCACACCGTCGGGCCAGCACGGTTCACCCTTCTCCCCCTTGAGGATCGGCACCGGCGGAAACCCGAGTTCGCCCAACGCGATACGGGCGCAGTAACGGACGGTGATGAACTCGTTGCGCCGCTTGGCCACAGACCGCTCGATCAACGGCTCTTCTTCTGGCATCGGCGACAGTCCGGGCGGGTCGGAATACAGCTCCGCATACGCCATGTTCCCGCCGTCGGGCAGCACGGCCGACATCAAGGTGGTGAGGGTCATCGGATCTACTGCTGGCGCAGCCGGTCGCGGAACTGCTGAGCCTGCGCTCGCATCTCCGGCGTGATCACGAAGTGACCGCCGAAGTCGTTGAGATAGCCGGGCGCGTACTGCGGATCGGGCAGCACCTGGCGCAGCCAGCTGTACGGCTTGCGGCGGCGCCACTCGCGCGGGTAGCCCACCGACACCTCCTCGAAGCGCACCTCGTCGTACCAGGTGGTGCGCGGAATGTGCAGATGCCCGTAGACCGAGCAGACCGCGTTGTAGCGGGTGTGCCAGTCCGCGGTCTGGGTGGTTCCGCACCACAACGAGAACTCCGGAAGGAACAGCGCGTCGCAGGGCTGGCGCACCATCGGGAAGTGGTTGACCAGCACGGTCGGATTCATCCAGTCCAGATCGTCCAGCCGCTTTCGAGTGGCGGCAACGCGCTGGTGACACCATGCCTCACGGGTGGGGTACGGCTCCGGCGAGAGCAGGAACTCGTCGGTGCAGACGACGTTGCGCTCCCGCGCGATCGCCAGCCCCTCGGCTTTGGTGGTCGCCCCCGGCGGCAGGAAAGAATAGTCGTAGAGCAGGAACAGCGGGACGATGGTTGCCGGGCCACCCCGCTCGGTCCACACCGGGAAGGGGTGCTCGGGGCTCACCACACCCAACTCGTCGCACATGTTGACCAGGTAGTCATAGCGGTCCCGGCCGAAGATTTGCATCGGGTCCCTGTTGGTGGTCCACAGCTCGTGGTTGCCCGGCACCCAGATGACCTTGGCGAACCGTCGGCGCAGCAAATCCAGCGCCCAGCGGATTTCGTCGGTGCGCTCGGCCACGTCGCCACAGACGATCAACCAGTCATCCGGCGTCGACGGGTACAGCGATTCCGTGACGGGCTTATTGCCGACATGGCCGGTGTGCAAGTCCGATACCGCCCAAAGGGTCGGCTGCCGAGCGGTCGGGGGCTGCTGCCCATGTTCCTGCCAAGCCACGACTCCCCAGCCTAACGGCTGGTCGGCGCGCGCTGCGTCACCGTGGCGCCGCAACGGACTAGAACAGGTTCTCGTTTACTCTGTGGCGGCACGGCTGCGACTTGTAAGCTCCCGGCAGGAGTCGAGCCCGTCCGGCGACGATATAGGCCGCCCAGCGGGCCAAGGAGGGTCCGGACTATCCGGCACGGAGGGAATGTCATGGTCGCCAAGCTGCGCCTCATTGCATCGTTCGGTGCCCTGTTCATGGCCGCGGTTGTGGTGTGGCAGAGTGCGCCGCCGGCCACGGTCGGTGGGCCCAAGGTGGAACTACGGTCCACCGCCGCTCCGATGGACCCGCCCACCACGATGAAAAGCCCGATCGTGGCGACCACCGACCCGAGCCCTTTCGACCCGTGCCGGGACATCCCCTTCGACGTCGTCCAGCGGTTAGGCCTGGGCTTCACCCCGCCGACGCCCGAAGAGGGGCTGCGCTGCCATTACGACGCAGGCAACTACCAGCTGGCCGTCGAGCCGATCATTTGGCGCAAGTACGACCAGTCGCTGCCGGCCGACGCCGTCGAGACCACGATCAACGGCCACCGCGCCGCGCAATGGTGGAACCTCAAGCCGACGTACCACAACAGCTACTTCTACTTCTCCTGCATGGTGGCGTTCAAGACCAGCTACGGGGTCATCCAGCAGTCGCTGTTCTACTCGACGATCTACTCCAGCCCGGAGGTCGACTGCCCGGCGACCAACCTGCAGCGCGCCAACGAGCTTTCGCCGTACTACAAATTCTGAGCCCGCTACCGCTGATGCGGCCATAACCTGATGCGGTGACGACCACCTCTAACCGGCCCGCAGGTTCGACGCTGCGCACCCTTCCCCGACGGCTCGCCGGCCGTGCCCTCGCCCGGACATTGCGGCTGCCGGCGCCGACGACGAGCTACACCGTCAGCAGCGTGAAGATCCCGATGCGCGACGGTGTCGAGCTGATCGCCGACGTGTACGAACCCGTAGGAGAAACCGTCGGCACCCTGTTGGCCCGCGGACCCTACGGCCGCGGATTTCCGTTCTCGTTGGTATTCGCCGATCTCCAGGCTGCCCGCGGGTATCGCGTGGTGCTGCAGAGCGTGCGAGGGACATTCGGATCGGCCGGCGACTTCGTGCCCATGGCCAACGAAGCCGCCGACGGCGCCGACACGGTCGAGTGGATGCGGCGGCAGCCATGGTTCACCGGCCGTTTCGCCACCATCGGAATCTCCTACCTGGGGTTCACTCAGTACGCACTGCTGCAGGATCCACCGCCGGAACTGGTCACGGCCGTCATCACGGCCGGTCCCCACGATCTCAGCGCATCGGCGTGGGGTACCGGCTCGTTCACGGTCAACGACTTCCTCGGCTGGTGCCATCTGGTTGCGCACCAGGAAGATCCGCGCCGAATCCGCGCAGGCATCCGCCAAATGCGGGCTCAGAAGGGCGTGGTGCGTGCGGCCGCGGAGGCGCCGTTGGGAGCGTCCGGCCGGGCGCTGCTCGGCGAAGGAGCTCCGTGGTGGGAGTCCTGGTTGACACCGCCGGCGGACGACAACCCGTTCTGGGGGCCGCTGAACGTCGAGTCCGCCCTGGACCAGGTTCAGGTGCCGGTGCTGTTGCTCAGCGGCTGGCAAGACCTGTTCCTGGAACAGACGCTCCATCAGTTCCGGCATCTTCGCGAGCGGGGTGTCGACGTCGCGCTGACCATGGGGCCGTGGACTCACACGCAGTTGCTGTTCGCGGGTCTGGCCACCATCGCCCGGGAAACCCAGGAATGGCTGGACACCCATCTGGCCGGTCGCCCCGCGACCTCACGATCCGGCCGAGTCCGGTACTTCGTCTCCGGCGAAGGCTGGCGCGAAGTGCCCGACTGGCCGCCGGCCACCACCGAGCATGCGGTCTACCTGCAGCCCGGTGGCGGCTTGGCCGACACTGCGCCGACAGCGGAATCCTCGGCGAGCTTCCGCTACGACCCCGCCGAACCGACACCCACGATCGGGGGACGACTGCTGTCCCCCGACAGCGGTTACCGCGACGACACCGAGCTGGCGGCTCGCCGCGACGTGCTCAGCTTCACCAGCGACGTGCTGCCCAACGATCTTTACGTGCACGGCAACCCCGTCGCCGAGTTGTCACACAGGTCCGACAACCCGCACGTCGACGTGTTCGTCCGGATCAGCGAAGTCGACGCCAAGGGCCGTTCCCGAAACGTCAGCGACGGCTACCGGAGACTGGCCGACGCGACCGACCACGTCAGCCTCGAACTGGACTCGATCTCGCACCGATTCCGGGCCGGGACACGCATCCGGGTGCTGATCGCCGGTGGCTGCAATCCGCGCTTCGACCGCAACCTCGGCACCGGCGAGGCGACATCGACGGGCAGCCAACTCAAGCCGTCCACCCATGAGGTGCACTTCGGCACCTCGCGGATCGTGTTCCCAGTCGGTTCCTGATGGACACCTTCGACGAATGGCGAAGCGGCGGAACAGAAATTCACTGGCGGTCGACAACCGCCGCGAACGCCGACGCCGAGGTCACCGTCTTCACCCGCCGCTGCGGCACACCGGGGGCGCCGGCATTGGTCTGCGTGCACGGCTTCCCTACCGCCAGCATCGATTTCGTTTCGCTGACCCGCGAGCTGGACGCCGATTTCGACATCCACCTGCTCGACTTCCCCGGCTACGGCCTGTCCGACAAGCCGACCGCGCCATACGTGTACTCGCTGTACGACGATGCGCGCCTGCTGATTTACGCGATCACCACGCTTTGGCAGCTCGAGGACTACACGTTACTGACCCATGACCGCGGCACCAGCGTCGGCATGATCGCAATGTCCATGTTCGCCGACCTCGAGGACGCTAGTCCGCCGGCCAACGTCATCCTCACTAACGCGAACATCTATCTGCCGCTGGCCAATTTGACCGGATTCCAGCAAGCGCTGCTCGATCCCACCGTGGCGCGCAGCACCGCCCGAGCGACCACGCCGGAGATGCTGGCCGCGGGCATGGGCGCGACGACCTTCATGCCGCGACGCGACGCGAGCGATCCCGAGATCGCCGCATTGGCGAAATGCTTCGCGCACAACGACGGGATCGCAGTGCTGCCGGACACGATTCAATACCTCAACGAACGCGCCGCCGACGAAACCAATTGGCTCCAGGCGCTTTCCACCAGCGACGTCGACACCACCCTGGTGTGGGGCCTACACGACAAGGTCGCACCTGTCCGGGTCGCGAACTACGTGTGGCAGGAATACCTCCGGAACAAACCCGGGTTGAACCGCTACTGGATACTGCCGAGCGCCGATCACTACCTGCAATGCGACGCTCCGGCCCAGGTCGCCGACGTCGTGCGACTCACCACGGCTGCCGAGCCGACGCCGCTAGGCACCATCGGCGATCGGCCCGCCGGCGCCGTGCTCGTCGACCAGACTCCCTGAAAATGGTCAGCACACAACCTCTTGAGCGCGGGCACCGTCGCGGTATTCGTCACCTCGTCGCGAGCCGGCGCAATGGCGGATCGGTCTTGGGCGGCTGACGGCGCTCCGGCAGGGCGTGCAGCAGCCGCATCGTTGTCGCGGCGACTTCGGCAACGGCCGCCTCGAACCCCTCGGCGTTGGCCGACGACGGGTGCGTGATGCCGCTGACCTTGCGGACATACTGCCTGGCTGCCGCCTCGATCTCCTCGCGAGTCGCCGGCGGCTCGAGCCCGCGTAATTCAGTGATATTCCGGCACATCCCTCAACGATAGGTGCGGCCACGGTGTGGCGGACCGGACTGACTACGGTGGCGCTATGACCCGCGCCGACGACGATGCAGCGTGGAGCAATGAG
>DASXJI010000360.1:0-2361 GCA_036497495.1 Mycobacterium sp. | reverse complement strand
GAAGCTGAACCTGTTGGGAAAGCCTGTACCCCGCCGCTCACCAGGCCAAACATCGCGGACTGACGACGACTGGTTCAACCGGACGAAGACGGTACCGAATGCGAGCACGCCCGGCAGGGTGTTCTCGCGCCGGTGGAACCGCTTCTACGCGCTGATGGGTGGTGAGCAGTAGCCCGTCGAACGTCGAGCGATGCGACGACACTCGTCGTCGTGCCCCAGCGCGGTGATGATGCGATGGCGGCTGTTGTACGGCCCGTGGCCTTGGCGGATATCGTCCAGCGTTGCCGCAACCGTGTGTCCCTGTCGCTAACCATGCGGTGAGAATCCGCAGTCGCGGTTGCCTGCGGAACTCTCACAACACGGGTCGGCCGCCGGTGACCGCCACCCGCGCGCCGGAGATATAACTGCCTTCGTCGGAGGCCAGCAATACGTACACCGGCGCAAGCTCGGCGGGTTGGCCCGCTCGGCCCAGTGGTGTGTCGTCACCGAAATTGGCGACCTTCTCCTCGGGCATGGTGGCCGGGATCAGCGGAGTCCAGATCGGTCCAGGTGCGACGCTGTTCACCCGAATGCCCTTCTCCCCCAACAGTTGGGCCAGGCTAGCCGAGAAATTCGCGATCGCAGCCTTGGTCGCCGCATACGGTGCCAGCGTCGGGGAAGGCATGTCGGAATTCACCGACGAACTACCGATCACCGACGACCCGGGGCCCATGTGCGGTAAGGCCGCCTTGACCAGGTAGAAGTAGGCTCCGATGTTGAGCCGAAACGTGTAGTCCCACTCCTGGTCGCTGATCTCCTCGAGATCACTGTGGGTCATCTGGAACGCCGCATTACTCACCAGCACATCGATTCCGCCGAGTTCAGCAGCAGCACGGTCGATTACCGCCCTGCAGTGAGCCGGCACGGCCAAGTCGCCGGGTACCAGAACACATTTGCGACCAGTGTCCTCAACGAGCCGGGCCACCTCGGCGGCATCCTCGTCTTCGTCGAGATAGGCGATCAACACGTCGGCGCCCTCGCGGGCATAGGCGATGGCCACCGCGCGTCCGATACCGCTGTCGCCTCCGGTGATCACCGCGCGCTTGCCCGTCAACCGACCCGACCCGCGGTAGCTGTTCTCGCCGCAGTCCGGAACGGGATTCATCGCCGACTGCACGCCCGGAACCTCTTGCTGCTGTTTAGGAAAGCCCATTCATCTACCTTTCGTCCTGGCCGCGATCCGCTCGCGGCGCTACGGCTTGAGAATGATCTTGACGGCGCCGTCCTTCTTCTTCTGAAAGATGTCGTAGGCGTGCGGTGCCTCATCGAGCGGCAGCGTGTGCGTCGCGAAGGACTCAACGCCCAACGGGTCGTCGTCTGTCAGCAGCGGCATGATGTCGGCGACCCATTTCTTCACATTGGCCTGCCCCATTCGCAGCTGTATCTGCTTGTCGAACAGGGTGAGCATCGGAAGGGGGTCGGCCATTCCGCCGTACACGCCGCTGAGTGAAATGGTGCCGCCGCGGCGGACGATGTCGATGGCCGAGTACAGGGCTTCCAGACGGTCGACGCCGGCCTTGCGCATCATCGGCTTGGCGACCGCATCCGGCAGCAGACCAGTGACCTGTTGGGCGACTTTGGCGACGGGTGAACCGTGCGCTTCCATCCCGACCGCGTCGATTACCGAATCGGTGCCGCGGCCCGCGGTCATGTCGCGGATGACGTCGGCGAGGTCGCTGCCGTATTCACTGAGATCGACCGTTTGCACACCGCGAGCCTGCGCCCGCAGGAGTCGTTCGGGAACCCGGTCAACGGCTATGACCTGGTAGCCGAGGTGAGAGGCGATGCGGGTCGCCATATCTCCGATCGGGCCTAAGCCCAGCACTGTCACCGAGCCGCCGTCGGGGATGTCGGCATAGGCAACCGCCTGCCAGGCTGTCGGCAGAACGTCGGAGAGGTACACGAACCGCGAATCCGGCGGCCCTTCCGGGACTTTGATGTGGCTGAACTGGGCCTGCGGGACGCGAAGCAACTCCGCCTGTCCGCCGGCCACCTCGCCGTAGAGCTCGGAGTAGCCGAACAGCGCTGCACCCATCCCCTGATCGCGGACCTGCGTGGTCTCACACTGAGTGAACAGCTCCTGATCACACATATAGCAACTGCCGCAGGAAATTTGGAAGGGGATCACCACTCGGTCGCCAACGGCGAGATTGGTTATCTCCGGACCGACCTCGCGGACGATTCCCATCGGCTCGTGGCCGAGGATGTCTCCGGTGTTCATGAAGGCACCGAGCACCTCATACAGATGGAGGTCGGATCCACAGATGTTGGTAGACGTCACCTCGATGATGGCGTCCGTCGGCTCTTCGACCTTCGGATCCG
>DASXJI010000359.1:0-4907 GCA_036497495.1 Mycobacterium sp. | reverse complement strand
GTCCTCGTTGCCGTGGAAATCGGTGATCCGGTAGCTGTCGGCAGTGATCGCGACGGCCTGGTCCTGGCCGAGCTCGACCGCGTTGCGGGTGTGTCCGATGAACGCGGCGACGTCGGAGCCGACGAACATCTCGCCGTTGCCGATGCCGACAACCAACGGCGTCGACCGGCGCGCCGCGACGATGGTCCCGGGTTCGTCGGCGTTGGCGAACACGACGGTGAAGTGGCCCTCGAGGCGGCGCAGCACGGCCAGCACCGAAGCGGTGAAATCGCCCGCCGTCTCGCCGAGGTGGTACTCGTGGGCTACCAGGTGGACAGCCACCTCGGTGTCGGTGTCACTGGCAAGTTCGACACCGGCTGCCTCGAGCTCGTGGCGCAGAGTCGCGTAGTTCTCGATGATGCCGTTGTGGACGACGGCGATCTTGCCCGCCGCGTCGCGGTGTGGGTGAGCGTTGCGGTCGGTGGGACGTCCATGCGTGGCCCAGCGCGTGTGTCCCAGGCCAGTGCTGCCGGCCAGGTCCGCGGGGTCGGTCTCGGCGAGCGCGCTCTCCAGGTTGGCCAACCGGCCGGCGCGCCGACGGACTGTCAGCTTTCCGTTTCCGTCGACCAGCGCTACGCCCGACGAGTCGTAGCCGCGGTACTCCATCCGGCGCAGCGCGTCGACGACAACGTCAAGGGCAGGCTGATGCCCGACGTAGCCGACGATTCCGCACATAGCCCACCAGGGTAGTGCAGTCCGGCGGCCCGAGACGGCCACACACGGTCCCGAGAAGGCAGTGCAGCCGCCCCAACTGGGACGGCTGCACGCTTGTGACCTGTGTCAGGGCCGAAATCTGTTAACCGGCTTACCGGCCGTTCCAGCCGGGCCCACCATGGTTGTCCCCACCGCCGGGCCCGTGGTTGTCCCCACCGGGGCCACGGCCGTTGTTGTCCCAGCCCGGGCCACGGCCGTTATTCCAGCCACCGTCGTGGTCGTCGTGCCAGTCGCCCTGACCGTGCCAGTGATCCCGGTCGTGCGGTTCGCCGTCGAAGTAGTCGTCGTCATGGCAACGGCCCCAGTCGAAGTTGTTACCCCAACCCGGGTCCCAGAACTGGCCCGGGCACCAGTGATAGTCCGGGAACGGGGCCGCAGGAGCGGCCTCAGCGACGCTCGCCACGCCCACGCCAGCAAGTCCAAGACCTGAGGCGATTGCGGTCGCAGCTGCGATTTGTTTGATGTTTATCACTCGTTCTTGGTACCACCCGGGGCGGTCCAGCCAAACCTTTAGCCCGCAAAATTTGTTATGAGATCCTATGAATAACTTGGGTATTGAGTAAGTTTCAAATACCGCGCGCAACTGGGCGTTGACGCGGGCGTAAGCGGCCTGGTCTGCGAATGTCCATCAAATAGGGCGGCCGCCCCGAAAGGGACGGCTGCACCTAGTGGTCGTTGGCTGGCTCACGGGTGCCAGGGGCCATAGCCGTGCCAATGGCCCTGGTCGTGCGGTTCACCGTCGAAGTAGAAGTCGTCGTGACAGCGACCCATGTCCCAGTTGTGGCCCCACGCCGGGTCGAACCACTGCCCGGGACACCAGTGGTAATCGGGCAACGGGGCGCCCGGCTGGGCTTCGGCCAGGCTGGCCGTGCCGACACCGGCAAGACCCAAGCCCGCGGTAATGGCCGTGGCGGCTGCGATTCGTTTCATATTCATGGCACGGTCGTACCTCTTCGCCGGACCGGTGAAACGTCCCTTGTGGGCGTGTTTGCTGGCGACTTACTGTCAATCAGCTTGATATCGGCTGGTGCGTCCGCGCGGCAAGGCAATCGGGCCGGGCACTGACGTGCGATACCGTCAACGGGTGGCAAAGACCAGCAAGCTCTTCGCCGCCCTCGCGCGACGTGGGCCGCACCGAGTTTTGCGTGGCGACTTGGCCTTCGTGGGATTACCCGGTGTGGTTTACACACCCGATTCCGGTCTCAACTTGCCCGGCGTGGCGTTCGGCCACGACTGGCTCACCGGCGTCGCGCGCTATACGGGCCTGCTGGAGCATCTAGCGTCGTGGGGCATCGTCGCGGCGGCGCCAGACACCGAGCGCGGGCTGGCGCCGTCGGTGTTGAACCTGGCCTTCGATTTGGGCACCGCGCTCGATATCGCCGCAGGAGTGCGACTCGGGTCGGGCCAAATCAGCGTGCACGCCGGCAAACTCGGCGTGATCGGTCACGGCTTCGGCGGCTCGGCGGCGGTGTTTGCGGCCGCCGGCATGAAGGCCAAACCCCAAGCGGTTGCCGCCCTTTACCCCACCATCACCAACCCATCGGCCGAGCAGCCGGCCTCGACGCTCAACGTGCCGGGTGTGGTGTTCAGCGCGCCGGGATCCGCAAAAGATTTGCGCTCCAACGCCATTGAAGTGTGGCGAGCGTGGGACACCGCGACGCTACGCATCGTCGCCAAAGCAAAGCCCACCGGGCTGGCCGAGGGCCGTCGGTTGACGACGGCGTTCGGCCTTGGCGCCCCGGACCGAAGGACGCAGAAGACCACCCGTGCGCTGCTGACCGGCTACCTGCTGTACGCGCTGGCCGGCGACAAGACATATCGCGACTTCGCGGACCCCGACGTGCAACTTCCCAAGACCCTGCCCATAGGAGACGAGGTCGCGCCGCTAAGCCCGGAAGAGAAGTTTGTCGCCCTGCTCAAGGGCTGAGCATTGGCGTCACTGCCCTGCTTGAGGTAATTCATCCTCGGCGATCTCGCACGGTGTCGATCCATCAGTTTGCGGCGCGGCAACCGGTGGCGGCTGATCATCCGGTGGTGCAGCCGGAGGTGACGGATCGACCGGCTGACCGACCGGTTCGGCCACGGAATCGCGTGCTGTTGGCGGGTTTTCGGTGACCGGATCGGCGGGCTGTTCGGCGGTTTCGGCGTCGTCGACGCTGATCGGCTCGGCCTTATCCTCGGTGTCTGTGTCGTCCTCCTCGTCGTCGTCGTCCAGATCTAGCGGGTCATCGGTCAGCGAATCGCCAGACCCGGAGCCATCGCCGAGCCCGCCGGCCAATGAGCCGAGAATGCTGCCGATACTGTCGACGATGCTTCCGACGACACCACCGATGCCGCCCGTGACACCGCCAAGTCCGCCGAGATTGCCTGCACCGGTTGACAACCCGCTGGCATCGCCAAGGGGTGCCGCCAGATCGGCCGGCATCGGTGCCGCATCGTCGATCCCGTCCGCCGAAAGCGTCTGCGGCTCTGGACTTATCGGTGGCCGGATAGCCGGCGCCGCGGCGGGCACGGTCGGCGCCGGCTCGGCCGGCAGGGACACCGTCGGCGTCGCCTCGGCGACTGGGCACTCCTCGAAGGCCGGTTGCCAACTCGGGCCGAAGTCGCCCGGAATATCGAAACGCACTTCGGACGTCGACGCCAACGCGTGGATAGCCTCGTCGTAGGACGCCGCCACCGACGCTGAGCCAGCGCCCATCGCGACGATCCAGTCGTTGCGAATGTCGTTGTCCACATATGGTTTAACCTGCTGACGAACCACCTGTTCGGCCGTCGACCGGTCCCCCGTCCCCGCCGCGACGGAGTGGCAAGCGGCCAGCCAGGAGGACCGCTCCGCTGCTCGACGCTCATCGATAGCGACCGCGTCTGCGACCTTCCCGTCGACCGACTTCCACACGTCGTCGCGCAGGGCGGCATAGCGCTCAGCAGCAGCGCCAACATGCGCGGCCACCTCGGCAGCGACATCGCAGTGACGCTGAAGGAACCGCATCGCGGCGTCCGCCCCCGAGCCCCGCCACGCGACCGCGAGTTCGGTGACCTGTGTGCGCTGCACCCACAGCGCCTCCTCGATCGCGTTCACCGCGGCACGAAGCGCGCCGGTATCGTCGTCGAGTATCCGCAGGTCAAGACCGGCCTCGGCGTCGTACCAGTCCCAAACCTGTGACGTGTGCGCGGTGAGGTCGGGCTGCTGATAGCCCAGCTGGTGGCATGCGTCGACGTAGGCCTGGGTGTGCTCGACCGCGGGCCTGCCCTCGGCCAGCCGCGCGCTGACATCGAACCGGTCGGCCATTGTCAGCCGATCCGTGCGGCGGCGAGCTGGTCGGCGTCGGCGTAGCGATTAGCGCTGGCCCGCAACGCAGCCCCGACCTCCATACTGGCCCGTGCCCATTGCGTCAGCTCTCCGGCGAGCCGATGCAGCGCAAACCGCAGTGCATCACCCTGACCGATGTATGTGCGCCCAGACGTGGTGCCGTCGAAGGCCAACCTGCCGAACTGGGTGCGCATCGCGCCGTCGATCAGATGTGCTGCGTCGTCAAATCGGTCCGCAACAGCGTGCACTGCTGCAGCGTCGACGAATGCGTCTCGTTCTGCCATAACGGGTTCGACGCGACACGTCGCCCGACGGTTCCGCCTAGTGTGTGGCGCGCACCGTATCGGCGACGTGGGCAGCAAGCCGGTGAGCGACGCGCTCGTCGTCGGCTTCCACCATGACCCGGATCATCTGTTCGGTTCCGGAGGGGCGCAACAGAATTCGACCGGTGTCACCCAGTTCGTCTTCGGCGTGCTGAACCGCGTCGCGCACCGACGGCGCCGCAACGGCGGCGACCTTGTCGGCGACCCCGACGTTGATCAGCACCTGCGGCAGGGTGTGCATCGCCGAGGCGAGGCTGGCCAGCGATTCGCCGGTCTGGGCCACCCGCGACATCAGCCGTAGGCCGGTCAGAATGCCGTCACCGGTGGTGGACAACGTGGGCAACACGATGTGCCCGGACTGCTCGCCGCCGAGGCTGAACGGGCCAGACCGCAGCTCTTCCAACACATACCGGTCACCGACGCTGGTGGTGCGAACCTCGACTCCGGCGGCCCGCATCGCCAGGTGCAGCCCGAGATTGCTCATCACGGTGGCGACCAGCGTGTTGGCGGCCAACTCGCCG
>DASXJI010000358.1:0-6910 GCA_036497495.1 Mycobacterium sp. | reverse complement strand
GACGCCGTGTACCCGCTGGTGATCCGGGCCGGCGGTGGTTCGCCGCGTGACACGTTGTCGGTGCTCGACCAGCTGCTGGCCGGCGCCGAAGGGAATCGAGTGACCTACCAGCGCGCACTGGGCTTGCTCGGTGCCACCGATGTGGCGTTGATCGACGAGGCCGTCGACGCGCTGGGCGCCGGGGACGCGGCAGCGCTGTTCGGGGCGGTGGAATCGGTGATCGACGCCGGTCACGACCCCCGCCGATTCGCCACCGACCTGTTGGAGCGGTTCCGCGATTTGCTTGTGCTGCAAGCAGTTCCCGACGCCACGTCACGTGGTGTGGTTGATGCGCCCGAAGATGTGCTGGAGCGGATGCGGGAGCAAGCGACCCGGATCGGTCGCGCGACGCTGACCCGCTACGCCGAGGTGGTTCACGCCGGCCTGACCGAGATGCGGGGCGCGACGGCGCCGCGTCTGCTGCTCGAAGTGATCTGCGCGCGGCTGCTGCTGCCGTCAGCGAGCGACGCCGAATCGGCTCTGCTGCAACGCGTGGAGCGGATCGAGACCCGACTGGACATGTCCATCCCGCAGGACGAGAAGCCACAGCGGTCCGCGCCGACGCGTTCGGAACCCGCGCCGCCGCGGCCTGCTGCGGCGGCCGAAGCTACGCCGACACCTTCGCCCGAGCCGGTCCCCGAGCCGTCGTTGGAGGCGCGTCCACCCGAGCCAGAGCCCGTCGTGTCCGAGGAGGTTCCGGTCGTTGTCGGCTCGGCCGAGCCGAACGCGGCCGCCGTCCGCACGTTATGGCCGACAGTGCGCGACAAAGTGCGCGAACGTAGTCGTACCACCGAAGTGATGCTGGCCGGCGCCACCGTGCGCGCGGTCGAAGGCAACACCTTGGTGCTGAGCCACGAATCCGCGCCGCTGGCCAAGCGGTTGAGCGAACAACGCAACGCTGACGTCATCGCCGACGCCCTCAAAGATGCGTTGGGTGTGGACTGGCGGGTGCGGTGTGAAGCCGGCGCGGCGAGTCCGGCGCCCGAAGCGCCGATCACGCCGTCGCGTCCCGTCGAGCGTCCGTCGCGCAGGATGGTTCCGCCGCCACCCCCGCCGACCGAAGCGCCGGCCGACTCGGATACCGACGAACGTGCCGAAGAAGAGAGCATGCTCGCCGAGGCCGGTCAGGACGACGCGTCGACAACGCGCCGCGATCCCGAGGCGGCCGCTCTCGAGCTGCTGCAAAACGAGCTGGGGGCACGCCGCATCGATAACGGTTAGCCAGGCCGAATGGCTAGGCCGCCGAGTCGAGCCAACACGTCGTCTACGAACTACCTACCAGTCAATGTCCAATTAGTCGGACAAATTGGCGCATTTTATGCGTGAAATAGACCACAAGTCATCTTATTACCGTTTGACCAGTCAAATAGTATGTAACGTCTAGATAATGATCACGCCCAGTATGCGGTCTGCCGAAGCCGCGATTGGCGCGTCAGCCATATATGAGCTGCAGCGCCGCAATGTCCTCGACACCAACGCCCTTCCTCATCCGCCGTTTCGAGTGCCGTTTCTGGGTGACGTGCTGGGTCTGAATCCCCGCACTCCCTTCCAGTCCTCATTGCCGCAGACGCGAAAATTGGGCCCGATCTCAGCGCGAAAGATGCTCGGCACCGAGATGGTCGCGGTCAGCGGGCTCGACCTGGTCGCGGCGGTGCATGACGAGACCCGCTTCGGCAAGCACGTCGGCCATCACCTGACGCCGCTGCGCGAGGTCATCGGCGACGCGCTGATCACGGTCGAGACCGACAACCCGAATTGGAAGCTTGCGCACGACATTCTCAAGCCGGCGTTCAGCCGCGAGGCAATGCGGGGCTACCACTCGATCATGCTGGAGGCGATCGGCGAGTTGCTGGATCGGTGGGACGGCGCCGCCGCCGGCGGACGTCAGGTCGACGTCACCGCGGACACAACGCGGTTGGCTTTGGAATCCATCGGGCGAGCCGGATTCGGCTATTCGTTCGGCTCCTTCGACCGCCGTCGGCCACATCCCTTTCTCTCCGCGATGAATCGCATGCTGAAATACGCCAGCTGGTCGACGTTCCCCCCGCTGACCCGGCTGCTTCGGCCGGCCATCCGTCGTTCGGGCGCGGTAATGGGGCGCATCGTTGACGACGTGATCCAGGCACGCCGCGACGGCCTCGCCTCGGAGACACAGGACCTGCTGGGCTTGATGCTGAATTCCGCGCACCCGGTCACCGGACGCAGCCTGGACCCGGTCAACATCCGTCAGCAGGTCATCACGTTCATTGTCGCCGGCCACGAAACAACCTCCGGTGCATTGTCTTTCGCGCTGTACTACCTCACTCATAATCCCGATGTCCTGGCCCGGGCCAAGGCAGAGGTCGACGCGTTGTGGGGCACATCTGACAATCCCAAGCCGGCCTATGGCGACGTCGCGAGGCTGCGGTATGTGCGGGCGGTGCTCGACGAGGCCTTGCGTCTGTGGCCCACCGCGCCCGGCTATCTGCGCGTTGCGCGCAAAGACACCGTGCTCGGCGGGCGGTACCGGATCAAGCGGGGGCAGTGGGTCCTGGTGGTGCTGCCACTCGTGCAACGCGATCCGCGGGTATGGCCGGACCCCGAGCGGTTTGATCCCGACCGGTTTTCACCTGGCCAGATGAAGAGCCGCGCGCACGCGTACAAGCCGTTCGGTACGGGGCAACGGGCATGCATCGGTCGGCAGTTCGCTTTGCACGAGTCCGTGCTGACGCTTGCGCTCATTCTGCATCGTTATGACCTGACCGCCGAGAACGACTACCAGTTGAGGATTTCCGAATCAATCACGTTGAAGCCCAGAGGATTCCGCCTCGGGTTGAACAAACGGGCCGCGTCGTCGCGACTGGTGCAGGTCGATACCGAACTAGCCCGCCTCAGCGCTTAGGGCTCAAAGGGCCACCTATACGCTGGTCTGCGACATCAGCCCGTGCAGAGGAGTTACGCCCAATGGGACACGTCAGTGCAGCCAGCACAATTCTGATCAACGCTGTGCCCGCAGCCGTGCTGTCCGCCGTAGGTGACTACCAAAACGTCCGGCCCAAAATTCTGTCTTCGCATTACCGCGACTACCAGGTGCTGGAAGGCGGGCAGGGGCAGGGAACGGTCGCCAGCTGGAAGCTGCAGGCCACCGAATCGCGGGTTCGCGACGTTCGCGCCAACGTCGACGTCGCCGGCCACGCCGTGATCGAGAAAGACGCCAACTCGTCCATGGTGACCAATTGGACCGTGGCCCCCGCCGGACCGGGTTCGAGCGTCACCGTCACCACCACGTGGAAGGGCGCCGGTGGTGTGAAGGGCTTCTTTGAGAAGACGTTCGCGCCGCTGGGGCTGAAGAAGATTCAGGCCGAGGTGCTGGCCAACCTGAAGCGGGAAGTCGAGAGCTGACCGCTCAGTGCGTCGGTGTTTGACCGCCGAGGAAGGCGGCAACGCCCCTGACCACGGCGTCGGCATACTTCTGCCGGCCCTCGGGGCTTTCCATCAACGCCGAGTCGGCCGGGTTCTTCATGTTGCCGCACTCGACTAGGACGGACGGATACTGCGCCAGGTTCAGCCCGGCCAGGTCCGACCGCCCGTACAGGCCGTCCTGGCCGATATAGCTGGCCGGTGGGATGCCCGAGGCCTGCATCTGGTCGCGCATCACGCGGGCGAACTGCACCGCGGGTCCGGCCTGGGCCTGGTTGAGCGGCGGCGCGGAATAGTTGACGTGAAAACCCCGCCCGCCGGAGGGACCGCCGTCGGCGTGAATGCTGACGACCGCATTCGGGTGCAGCGCGTTGGCCATCGCGGCCCGTTGATCGACGCACGGGCCGACCGTGGAGTCGTCGCCGCGGGACATCGCCGTGCGGGCCCCGAGCGCGCTGAGCGCTGCGCGAATGCGCAGCGTGGTGTCCCAGGTGAAGGTGTGCTCCGGATAGCCGTCGTTGGTCGTTGTCCCGCTGGCCTGGCAGTCTTTGGTGCCACCGCGACCGGTTGGCACCTGGCGGCTGATGGATGCGTCGTTGGCGCCGTTATGGCCGGGATCGAGGAACACGATCATGCCGGCGATGCTGCCCGGTGCCGCGATGGCACTCGGCAGTGTCGGTGCAACGGCGACGGCGGCGAGGAGGCCGACGGCTCCCAGCGCCGCGGGAGCCCCGACACGCAGGCGATGAGGTATGCGCACGGCGCCACGTTAGCCTTGCGCCGTCTACGCTGGGAACTCTGACCCGCCCGCACAACGCGGGCGAAACCAAGTCGATACCAAGACGCAAGGGGACCGTCATGCAACCCGGAGGCCAGCCCGACATGTCGGCGTTGCTCGCCCAGGCTCAGGAGATGCAGCAATCGTTGATGGCCGCTCAGCAGCGGCTGATCAACTCCGAGGTCCACGGCAAGGCCGGTGGCGGTCTGGTCGAGGTCACCGTCAAGGGCAGCGGCGAGGTGGTGGCGGTGAAGATCGACCCCAAGGTCGTCGACCCCGACGATGTCGAGACGCTGCAGGATCTGCTGGTCGGCGCGCTCGGCGACGCCTCCAAGCAGGTCGCCGCCATGGCGCAAGAGCAACTGGGCCCGCTGGCCGGTGGCATGGGCGGCGGCGCTCTGGGTGTTTGAGGGACCAGTCCAGGATCTGATCGACGAACTCGGCAAGCTGCCGGGTATCGGGCCTAAAAGCGCGCAGCGCATCGCTTTTCACCTGTTGTCCGTCGAGCCACCAGACATCGACCGGCTGACTGCGGTGCTGGCCAAGGTCCGCAACGGCGTGCGGTTCTGTTCGGTGTGCGGCAACGTTTCCGACGACGAGCGATGCCGTATCTGCGCCGATCCGCGCCGCGACGGCACGCAGGTGTGCGTCGTGGAGGAGCCGAAGGATGTGCAGGCCGTCGAGCGCACCCGCGAATTTCGTGGGCGCTACCACGTTTTGGGCGGGGCTCTGGACCCGCTGTCCGGCATCGGTCCTGAGCAACTCCGGATTCGCGAGCTGCTGAACCGGATCGGCGAGCAGGTGGACGGCGTGGACATCACCGAAGTGATCATCGCCACCGACCCCAACACCGAAGGCGAGGCGACGGCCACCTACCTGGTCCGGATGCTGCGCGACATTCCCGGCCTGATCGTGAGCCGGATCGCGTCCGGGTTGCCGATGGGCGGCGACCTGGAATTCGCCGACGAGCTGACCCTGGGCCGTGCGCTGACCGGCCGTCGCGCCATGGTCTGACTCTCGTCGCAACCTCACGCGCCGGCCGGTTCGCCAGCCTCCTCGCTTTCGACCGAAGGCTTAGACCCAGGCAACGGCTTGCCCGCAACTTCCGGCATGAAGAAAAGGGTGACCGTCCCCACCAGGCCCGCCACGAGCAGCATGTAGGCCGGCACCATTACGTTGCCGGTGCCGGCTATCAGCGCTTGAGCGATCAGCGGGGTGGTTCCGCCCACGGTCGATAGCGCGATGTTGTAGGAGATGGCCAGCGCTCCGTTGCGCACCCTGGTCGGGAACAGCGCCGGCAGCGCACCGGGCGTGGTGCTGTCGAAACACAGTTCCATCAGTCCGATCAGCAGCACACCGATGAAGACCACCGGAAAGATACCGCCGAAGCGCATTAGCAAGAATGCCGGGACCGACGCCACGACGAGCAGTCCGCAGCCCGTCCACATGATCGGTTTGACGCCGATACGGTCGGACAACATGGCGACGAACACCACCGCGGCCATCAGGACCGCCAACGTCGCCACGATCATCACTAGTCCGGCCGTGTTATCAACGTGCACAACCACTTTGAGGTATGTCGGCAAGTATCCGGTGAGCATGAAATCGGGGGCCTGGGAGGTCACCACAAGAGCCGCGCAGATCACCATCGGCTTCCACTGCTCCACCACTGTGTGTCGAAATTGCTGCCAGCCGCGGTCGACCGGCGTATCCCCGCTACTGCTCACCTGTTCGTAGGCAGGTGACTCCCTGATCCGCAGCCGCAAATATAGAGCGAGCACGCCGAACGGCGCTCCCAGCAACAGCGGAATCCGCCAGCCCCATCCCAGCATGTCGCGGCTCGGCAGCCAGGCCTGTAATGCGGTCACCAGCAACCCGGCGAGCACGAACCCGACCAGGTTGCCCAGCGGCAAGAACCCGACCATCATGCCGCGTTTGCGGTCCGGGGCCCGCTCAACGAGATAGGTCATCGCACCGACAAACTCGCCTCCGGTCGACAAGCCTTGAAAGATCCGGGCGACGAGCAGCAGGATCGGCGCCCAGATGCCGATGGTGCTGTAGCCGGGCAGTAAGCCGCTCATGGTTGTCCCTACCGCCATCAGCAGGATCGTGATCACCAAAACCCGCTTGCGCCCGATGCGGTCACCGAGTGGACCAAGGACAAACCCGCCGAGCGGCCGTACCACGTACGCCGCCGCCAGCGTGCTGAAGGTGGCGATGAGATGGACCGCGCTGACACTATTGCCCGGATAAAACACTTGCGCGATCGTGGTCGCGATGTAGCCGTAGACACCGAAGTCGTACCACTCCATGAAATTGCCGATGGCCGTACCCGCGGTGTCCCGGCGCATCGCCGAATCGGCGTCCCGGGTGTCGTTGCGTGCCCGGCTTTGCTGGCGGCGTCGGATACTCATTGACACCTCTCGTATCCAAAGCTTTGCTGCACGGAACTCCTACCGCGCCCCTAGTCGCTCGCGGCGCAACAGGTCTACCTCCGGCAGCTCGAGCGGCGCCAGCTCACCCACTACCTTGCTCAGCAGCAGGTCGGCCAGCTCCGGGTTGCGGGCCAGACACGGTCCGTGCATGTAGGTGGCGAACACGCTGCCTTGCACCGCGCCGTCGATCCCGTCGCCGGCGCGGTTTCCCGCACCCTTCTTCACGGCGCCCAGCGGGGCCGCGGCATCGCCGAGAACC
>DASXJI010000357.1:0-8209 GCA_036497495.1 Mycobacterium sp. | reverse complement strand
CTTGATCTGCTCGACGTCCCACCCGGTGCACATGTTGGTCAGGTGGATGCGCATCCGATCCATCTGGTCGTGGTCGGCGCCGGAGAGCAGGAACAGAAATTGCGCGTAGCTGGACTTCAGGACGGCGCGGCGGTTGATCAGTCCCTGGGCGAAGAAGGGTTTGCTGAACGCCAGAGTGCTGGATTTGGCGATGATGGTCTTGTCGAGATCGAAAAAGGCTGCTGTGCGCGGACTGGGGCTGGCGGGCATCGATGATGTTTGCTGGTCAGCGGCCGAGTCGGATACGGTCACAGGCCCAGCATAGGGCGGTGCGACCGCAAATCGCGACGCTGTCGGTAAAAGCGCCGGTCAGGTATGGTTTAGTGGCTAATGTGAACCATAATCCGGTTGATTCAGCTACTTAGAGATTGCGTGCATCTTTCAAAAAGAACCCTTGCGCGGCGTGACACTCTCATGTGTATAGTAAGAATCACTCGGCCTAGCCGAGGGTGTATCAGCCCGACCCCCCGGGGCTGATTCACGACGACCCTCGCCTCCTCCCCCCCTGGCGGGGGTCGTCCCTTTTCTGGGACAAAATTCTTAGCTTGGCCGCCGTCGTCGGTGTGTGCACAGAGCGAACTTTGTCCACAAATCCTGCCGCGCGACTAGCGGCGCCCGCTCCGCACCGGCACGGTGGGTCGATGGCGATCAGCGATGTCCGCGGCATTCTGGCCGTGCTTGCCGAGCCCGCATTGCGTGACGAACTGGATCGGATTGCAGCCGCCGCCGGCGTGCGAGTTGTCCACGCCGGCAGCGCGTTACCGGTGAACCGGAAAGCGTGGTCGGCAGCGTTGGCGGTGATCCTCGACGAGTCCGCGGCGCAGGGATGTGCCGTCACCGGATTGCCGCGCCGCGCGCACGTGATCGTGGTGGCGGGCGCCGACCCGGCGCCGACGACTTGGGCCGCAGCCATCGATGTGGGTGCCCAGCATGTGCTGAAACTGCCTGCGCAAGAACATGATCTGGTCCGTGAGTTGGCGGACGCCGGTGATTCGGCTCGCGATGACGGTGCCGCCGGCGCGGTGGTGGCGGTGATCGGCGGGCGCGGTGGGGCGGGCGCCTCACTATTCGCGGTCGCGCTGGCCCAGTCTGTGAGCGATTCGCTTCTGGTCGACGTCGATCCGTGGGCTGGTGGCATCGATCTGTTAGTCGGCGCCGAGACGACGCCCGGGGTGCGCTGGCCCGATCTGGCGCTGCAGGGCGGACGGCTGACCTGGTCGGCGGTGCGCGAGGCGTTACCGCGACACCGCGGGATCAGCCTGCTGTCGGGCACCCGGCGCGGCGACGAATTGGACGCCGGCGCGGTGCAGGCGGTCATCGACGCGGGCCGTCGCGGCGGTGCGACCGTGGTTTGCGACCTCCCGCGTCGATTAACCGGCGCCGTCGAGACTGTCTTGGAAACAGCCGATCTCGTCGTCGTGATCAGCCCGTGCGATGTACGGGCGTGTGCGGCGACCGCCACGATGGCCCCAATGCTCGCGGGCTTGAATCCCAATATCGGCTTGGTGGTGCGAGGTCCGTCGCCGGGCGGTCTGCGGGCCGAGGAAGTGGCTGAGATCGCCGGGTTACCGCTGTTGGTGTCGATGAAGCCCGACCCACGACTGGCTGAGCAACTCGAGCAGGGCGGCCTGCGGTTGGGACGGCGTTCGGCGCTCGCGGCGGCGGCTCGCCGCGTCCTGGCGGTGCTGCCGATGCACCCGGCCGCTCAGCTCGATCGCCGCGCGGCATGACGGGCTCGCTGATCGACCGGGTGCGCGAGCGACTGGCGACCGAATCCGTTCCGCTGCGACCCAAAGTGGTGGCCGACGCGATCCGGGCCGAGTCCGGTGGCGTACTCGGCGACACCGAGTTGCTGAGCAATCTTCGGATACTGCAAACCGAGCTGACCGGGGCGGGAATCCTTGAGCCACTGTTGTGCGCCGACGGGACGACCGACGTGCTGGTCAGTGCGCCGGACGCGGTGTGGATTGACGACGGAAACGGTTTGCGGCGCAGTGATATTCAGTTCACCGACGAAGCCGCCGTCCGTCGCCTTGCGCAGCGGCTGGCACTGGCGGCCGGCCGGCGTCTCGATGATGCGCAGCCATGGGTGGACGGTCAGCTGACCGGGCTGGGCACCGACTTCACGGTCCGGCTGCACGCCGTCCTGCCGCCGGTGGCAGTGGGCGGCACCTGCCTGTCGCTGCGCGTGCTGCGGCCGGCCAGTCAGGACCTGTCCGCGTTGATCGCCGCTGGTGCCATCGCACCCGCGGCCGCCGAACTGATCGACGACATCATCGCGGCCAGGCTGGCTTTTCTGGTGTCGGGCGGCACCGGCGCGGGCAAAACCACCCTGCTGTCTGCGATGCTGAACGCAGTGGCACCCGACGAGCGAATCGTGTGCGTCGAGGATGCGGCCGAGTTGTCGCCGCCGCATCCGCACCTGGTCAAGCTGGTGGCGCGGTGCGCCAATGTGGAGGGTGCCGGCGAGGTGACCGTGCGCCAACTTGTCCGCCAGGCGCTGCGAATGCGACCGGACCGGATCGTGGTCGGCGAGGTCCGGGGCGCCGAGGTGGTCGATCTGCTCGCCGCGCTGAACACCGGTCATGACGGCGGCGCGGGCACGGTGCACGCCAACAACCCCGGCGAAGTCCCGGCCCGGTTGGAGGCCTTGGGCGCCCTCGGTGGTCTGGATCGTGTTGCGCTGCACAGTCAACTGGCAGCTGCGGTTCAGGTGCTGCTGCATGTTGCCCGCGATCGCACCGGGCGACGACGCCTCAGTGAAATCGCCGTCCTACGCGAAACCGATGGGCGGGTGCGGGCGGTCACGGCATGGCACGCCGATCGCGGGCTGACCGCCGAGGCCGCCGACCTGCATCAGCTGCTGCAGAGCCGGGCACCGTCATGACCGGACCGGTGGCCGCAGCGCTGGCGTTGTCCGTTGCGGTGCTGGTACTTCCGTTGTCACCGCGGGGACGGCTAGCGGGTGACGGCCGGGCCTGCAAGCCGTTCCCGCCGTGGACGGCGGGCTGGCTCGCGGCGTGCGCGCTGGCTGCGAGCATCGTATTACTGCCGCTGACAACGGTTTTCGCCGGCGCGATATTCACCGGGACCATGTACCTGCGCTACCTTCGGCGAAGGCGTAGCGGCCGGGGGAGGCACGAGAGCCAGGAGCTGGAGACCGCGATCGACGTCCTGGTGGGCGAGTTGAGAGTCGGCGCACATCCGGCGAGCGCTTTCGCCGTGGCGGCAGAAGAAACGGACGGTCCGGTCGCGGGTGCATGTCGTGCGGTCGCCGCGCGTGCCCGGCTGGGTGCCGACGTCACCGCGGGTTTGCGCGGCGCGGCAATGACTTCGGCGCTGCCGTCGCAGTGGGACCGGCTCGCGGTGTGCTGGCAGCTGGCCGCCGATCACGGACTGGCGGTGTCCATCCTTATGCGCGCGGCACAACGCGATATCGCTGAGCGGCAACGGTTCTCCGGGCAGGTGCGGTCCGCCATGGCGGGTGCTCGTGCGACGGCGGCGATCCTCGCGAGTCTTCCGGTGCTGTCGGTGGTGATGGGCGAGCTCATCGGCGCACGACCGGTGGCGTTCCTGCTGGGCGGACGGCTGGGCGGCGTGCTGCTGGTGGTCGGGCTGACGTTGGTCTGCGGTGGGCTGCTGTGGTCGGACCGCATCACCGACCGGGCGGTGGCGTGATGACACCCGCCGCTGCGATGCTGCTGGCCGCGGTCCTGTTGAGCGACGCCGGTCCCTCGACCGTGCGGGCGCGCGCCGCAATGCCGGCCCGCACACCGCGGGCGTCGCGAAAGCCGTTGCGCGGCACGGATCCGTTGGCGGTCGCGTCGAGCCTCGATGTGCTGGCGGTATGCCTGGCCGCGGGAATGGCAGTGTCGACGGCCGCCGCCGCGACGGCTGCGTCGGCCCCGCCGCTACTGGCCCGGGTGCTACGGCGCGCCGCCGACCTGCTGGCGCTGGGTGCCGACCCCGCCGTCGCGTGGAATTCGCCGCCGGGTCTGCCGGCCGGCTCGCTCGACCCGCAGACCGACGCGTTGCTGCGGCTCGCGCGGCGGTCATCGGTATCGGGCGCGGCACTGGCCGAAGCGGTCTCGGCGCTCGCCACGCAATGCCGGCAGGACGCCACGCACACCGCCGCCGCGGCAGCCGAGCGCGCCGGAGTCTTGATCGCCGGTCCGTTGGGCCTGTGTTTCCTGCCCGCATTCGTGTGCCTAGGCATCATCCCGGTCGTCGCGGGGCTGGCCGGTGACGTATTGCAGTCGGGCTTGTTATGACGGCGCCGGTGGGCGCTGTCTGGGATGAAAGTGAAAGGAAATATGAGGACAGCCAACCAGTTTCAGGTTTTCAAAGCACGTGTTACGTTGCTGGCGGTGGACGAGTCCGGGATGTCCACGGTGGAGTACGCCATCGGCACCATCGCGGCAGCGGCGTTCGCCGCCATCCTCTACACGGTCGTCACCGGCGACTCCATCGTGAGCGCGCTGACGAACATCATCGCCCGCGCGCTCAACACCAAGGCCTAGCCGATGATGCCGGTGCGGCCACGGTGGAAGCGGCGTTCGGTGTCGCGACTCTGGTCGCGGTGCTCATGCTGTGTCTGGCCGGGATCGCAGCGGTGTCGATGCAGGTTCGCTGTACCGACGCGGCCCGCGAGGCGGCCCGGTTGGCCGCGCGTGGTGATGAGCGATTGGCCGTTGCCGCGGCCCGCGGGGTCGCGCCCGGCGGCGCCGTCGTACAGCTGCACCGGGACGGCGGATTCGTCGTCGCGACGGTCGTGGCCCGGTCGAATCTGCTACCTGTGTTGCACATCGCGGCCACCGCGGCGTCGGCGCTCGAACTGCCGTGAGGAGCGGGGATCGGTCACCGTCGTCGCCGCCGCGATGGTCGTCGTGCTGTTGTCGGTCACCGGCGGCTGCACCTGCCTGGGTGCCGCGGTGGTGGCGCGGCACCGGGCTCAGGCCGCGGCCGATCTGGCCGCGTTGGCTGCCGCGGCGCGAGTGCCCGCCGGCGCCGAGTCAGCCTGCGCACAGGCCGGCGCGGTGGCCCGGGCGATGCGGGCAGATCCGGCCGGCTGCGTTGTCGACGACCTGGATGTCGTCGTGACGGTCGAGGTGGGCCTGGCAGTGCGCCGGTGGGGTACTGCGCGGGCAGCCGCCCGCGCCGGCCCGGTCTAGTCAGACTCGGATAGGCCGGCGTCAGCCAGCTCAGCGGGGGTCGGCAACCGCAACGCGACCAACCCGGCGAACGTGTCCTGGTCGATTTCCACCCGGTTGACCGTCACATGGACCGGCACCCACCCGCCGTCGTGGCCCGGCATCCGGAGCACCCTGCAGGTGGCGCCGGCGGCGAACTCCGTGGTCATCGCCGCCATCGTCGCGGCGTCATCGGGATGCATGCGCGGAGCATCGGCCGTGATGCGGCGCCAGTCGTAGAACGGACAGGGCTCGTCGAGCCATTTCAGCAGCGTCCAGCTGTGCGGATCGAACAGCGCGCGGTGCACTCCGGGCTGCGCCAACCCGTGCAGGATCTGCTGTGCGAGTCGGTCGGCCGACTGCGCGCGGTCGGCAGGTTCGGCCCGCCAGTTCATTCCGCGCGCGATCACGTGGTCGCGGCCATCTGGCCCCGGCTCCAGGCCGTTGCGCGCGACGAAGCCCACCCGGATGTGATTGCCCTGCCAATCGGTGCTGTCCCAGGTGTCGCACAGGATATGACCCGGTTCCGACCTGACCGCCGCGGCCAGCGCCCTGCCTTCGTTGCGCTTGAGATCCCCGGACGGCCAGCTTTGCGCCAACGCGCGACCCTGGGGGTCCTCGATCTCCAGATTCCTGCCGGTGTTGGCCAGTGACTCCGGCGTATCGGTGGCGACCCCGAGGGTCATGTTCCATTTCAGGGCGCCCGGAATCGGCCGCTCCGGCGGTTCGGCCCCGGACGGCCCGCTCCAGATATGCACGCCATGTATCCAGCCGTCGGCCATCAACACCGGCTCGGTGCGAATCACGCGGTCATTTTTCGGTGTAATGCTGACCAGGCTTTGGCTCGTTTGCAGCGACTCGGCGATTGCGGACTGGATGGCGGCAAGACGAGGATTACGCCGCAAAAACACCGTTATTGGAACAAGGTTTCTCAATTGGCGGCCCAGCGCTACCACGGCCGGCTCTCTACCCAGCGTTTCCACGAGCAACCAGTCGCCGGCCATAGCACGATACATTACCGGTCAGGCGAAGGATAAGTCCTTGCCTGCCTGCCTAATCCGCATAATTTTGACGGTCGTCGAGCTGCGGTTGACCTTGGACAGTCAGCCGCTGACTTGCATAGGTTCCCGTCGCCGGGTAGTTTGCTGCTGCACCCACAGGGATTGCGAACGGATTGCGTTGTCCAACCGTTCGGCGCGCTGCTTGTATTTTCGGCCTGTGCGCGTTCTTCAGCAGCGAGAAAAACGCATTTATGGTGGCTGTCGCGATATAGCCATGTGGAAGTCGACCGTCGAGGGGTCGGTCGTCATCCGTATGTCTGGGTCGTTTCAGCCAGCGCGGTGAGTACCAAGCGCAACACCCGTACCGCCCCCGCCTTGTCCAGCGGATCGTTGCCGTTACCGCATTTGGGCGATTGCACACACGACGGGCACCCTGCGGGGCATTCGCAGGCCTCGATCGCGGCCATGGTGGCGCCCAGCCAGATACTGGCCTGACGGAAGCCCTGTTCGGCGAAACCCGCTCCGCCCGGATACCCGTCGTAGACGAAGACGCTTGGTAGGCCATCGAATTCGGGGCCCACGGCGGTGGATAACCCGCCGATGTCGCCCCGGTCGCAACTGGCCACCAGAGGTAGCAGCCCGATTGCCGCGTGTTCTGCGGCATGAAGTGATCCCGGTATTTGCAAGGGATCGATTCCACTGCGCTGCAAAGCTTCTGGCGTGATGGTGTACATCACCGCGGTGGTGTCCAGGGTGTGCGGCGGCATATCGAGCTCGACGAAGTCGATGACCTCACCGGTCAGGCGCCGGCGTAGATAACCGACGATCCGGTTGGTCACGCTCACCGGCACCAGGCCCAGGGTGACCGATCCGAAAACGTGGCGTTCGCCCGGTCCGGTCACCGCAATGTCGGTGAGTTCGCGCGCGAACGTGGCATACCCCGGATCCTCGCTGTGAACGAAAGCCAGGCCCTCGTCGAAGTCCAACGAGTCGACGACATAGCTCTCACCCTGATGCAGATACACCGCGCCGGGGTGCACCGAGGCCGCTGCCTGGCCCGCGCCGGCCGTTCCCAGTAGCCGTCCGGTATCGCCCTCCACGATGACGATCTGCCCACCCGTTGGGCCTCGAATATCCACTGCCGGATGGGGATCGACGCCCGGCGCCGGGTAGTACTTGCCGGATCGCCATCGCAGCAGCCCGTCGTCGACCAACCGATCGGCGACATCCTGAGCGCCCAGTGCGCGAACCTCGGCCTCATCGATCGGTAATTCGGTTGCAGCACAGAGCAATTGCGGGCCAAGGATGTATGGGTTGGCTGGATCGATCACCACCCGCTCGATCGGCTTGTCCAGCAGCGCAGCGGGATGGTGCACGAGATAGGTGTCCAGTGGATCGTCGCGGGCGACCAGCACCACCAGCGCGCCCTGGCCGCGTCGGCCGGATCGCCCGGCCTGCTGCCAAAACGACGTGACGGTACCGGGAAAGCCGGCCAGCACCACCGCATCGAGCCCCGCGATGTCGATGCCGAGTTCCAGCGCGTTGGTGGTGGCCAAGCCGCGCAGCTGACCGTCGAGCAGCGCCTGCTCGAGTGCATTGCGGTCCTCGGGCAGATAACCGGCCCGATACGACGCCACCGTCTCCGTCAGCTGGGGAGCGATGTCCTCCAACCGCGCACGGGTTGCCAGCGCGGTCAGTTCGGCGCCGCGGCGTGATCGGACGAAGGTCAGGGTGCGCGCTCCCTCGGCGATCAAGTCAGCCATCACCCGTGCCGCCTCGCTGCCGGCGGACCGCCGTACCGGAGCGCCATTTTCGCCCGTCAGGTCGGCACGCAAGGCTGGCTCCCACAGTGCCACCGTCCGGGCGCCTTGCGGCGACGCGTCTTCGGCGATCTCCTCGACTGGCTGGCCGATGAGTTCGGTGGCCGTCGCACCCGGCGCCGCCGTCGTAGCGCTGGCGAAGATCACCGTCGGTGTTACC
>DASXJI010000356.1:0-3496 GCA_036497495.1 Mycobacterium sp. | reverse complement strand
GTGGTGCCCGCCCTGACCGACTCGCACGAGTTCGAACTGGAGGGCCACGCCATCCTGCTGCGCGCGATCGGCCGTGCGGACGCCGGCGTACTGAACACGATCGTGCAGGTGCCGGACCTGCAGGCCGTGTGCTCCGGCGATATCGCCTACAACAACATCCACATGTGGCTGCGAGACTCGACGCCCGAATCGAGGAGTACCTGGCTGGCGTCCCTGGACGCGGTCGCCGCCCTCCAACCGACCACAATCATCACGGGCCACAGGGATCCCGACGCGCCCGACGACGATGCGACCCGTGTGCTCGACCAGTCGCGCCGCTACATCGAGGACTTCGACCAGGCGGTGGCCAACGCCAGCACGGCGGCCGAGGTGAACGACGTCATGCTGACGAAGTACCCCAACTACGGCAACCGGTACACCTTGTTCGTGGCGGCAGCCAGCCAGTTCCCGTCCTAGCTCATACACCGAGGGGCTCCGGATGGTCCAGACATACCGCACGCTGCGGCTCGCCGAGCCGGATGAAGGCGTGTTGAGCATAACGATCGACGCGCCGCCGATGAACCTGATCGGACCCGAACTGGTGCGCGACCTCGTAGGCCTGCTTCACGAACTGGAATCCGATCGCGACGTCCGGGTCATGGTGCTCGACAGCGCCGATCCGGAGTACTTCGTGCCGCATGTCGACCTGACCAAGGTCGCGGAGTACACCGCCGAGGCGGCCAAAGCAGGCGGCCCGAACGACGCGTCGCTGGGCATGCTGTGGCACAAGCTGAGCGACCTACCCGTCGTATCAATCGCCAAGCTCCGCGGCCGCGCACGCGGTGCGGGCAGCGAACTCGCCCTAGCCTGCGACATGCGATTCGCCGCTCAGGAGAACGCCATCCTCGGACAGCTCGAGGTTGGTGTCGGCACGAACCCGGGCGCAGGTGGCATGCAGCACCTAGCACGATTGTTGGGGCGCGGCCGAGCCATGGAGGCGATTCTCGGCGCCGACGACTTCGACGCCGAGCAGGCCGAACGGTACGGCTGGATCAACCGGGCCCTGCCCGACGCCGACCTGGACGCGTTCGTCGCCCGCCTGGCCCGACGCATCGCCTCATTTCCCGCCGACGCCGTGCGATCCGCCAAGCGCGTACTCAACGAACTGACCCTGCCTCCCGCGGACGCAATCCGCGCCGACGCTCAGCGGTTCCATCAGTTGGTCACCTCGGATCCAGCCAAGAGCCGTACGGCCACCCTGTTCGCGCAGGGCCTCCAAGCCCGTGGCCCGCTCGAACTGAACCTCGGCGACCGAATTGGATCCCTCTGACAGAGACCGTCATGTCAAGCACCGGCGCCGCTTTCCTCGTAGTGGGCGCGGACCTGAGGTCGGCGGCGGTGAGCCCCAGCGCAGGCTCGACGGTAAGCTTCGCGCTCGACGCGTGCAGGGTAGGTCGTCCTGGAACGGGAGGAGCCCATAGACGTGCCTGAAGCGGATGCCGACAGTCCGGTCGTGTTGCTCTCGGATGGCGTAGTCACTCTCCGACCTTGGTCGAGAGATGACGCCGGGTTTATGGCGGAGGCATTCGCCGATCCAGCGATCCGACGCTACAACGGCACCCACGACCGACTCGGACGACCGGCTCCGCCGCTCTCGATCGAAGACGCTGAAGCGATCATCGACGAATTCGCATCGAGCTGGCGCGCGTTCGTCGCGACGGAGCCACCATCTGGTGTTGCATTTGCGATCACGGACGCAGCCTCTGGTGGCCTGGTCGGCTGCTGCGGCGTCGATGACTGGTCGAAGGCAGACGTAGCGCAGTTCGGCTACTGGATCGGGCCGAGCGCGCGAAGGCGCGGGTACGCGACTCGGGCGGTGGTTCTGCTCACACGGTGGTTGTTCGAGCTCGGCGCAGCTCGCGCCTTCCTGACGGTCGAGGGGGACAATGAAGCGTCGGCTGCGGTGGCTCGCCGAGCGGGGTTCACCCACGAGGGAACGATGCGCGCACACAGCGTGTGGCAGGGCGAGCGCTGCGACGTGATGTGGTTCGCGGCACTGCCGCTTGAATGGACGAAGCGCGAGCCGGACGAACCGTTACCGTGAACACGCACCAACCGGTGTCACTTAGCGTGCCGACCGTGACGGTCCTGATGGCGACCTATAACGGCGTCAATTATCTGACTGAGCAAGTCGAGTCGATCCTCAATCAGGTCGACGTCAACGTTCACTTAGTGGTGTCCGATGACCGGTCCAGCGACGGCACATGGGAGCGGCTCGTCGATTGGGCGGTCGACGACCCACGGATCTTGCTACTGCCGCAGATCAACCCCAGCGGCGGATTCGCGGCAAACTTCTATCGGCTTCTCTGCGAGGCGCCACTCGTCGACCTCGTCGCGTTCTCTGATCAGGATGACATCTGGAACACCTCGAAGCTGGCACACCAGGCAGCGGCCCTGCGCGCGGCAGGCTGCGACGGTATTTCGTCAAACGTCACCGCGGTCGCGGCCAACGGGGGTCGGACGCTGATCCGAAAGAGCTATCCGCAACGCCGACTCGACTATCTGTTCGAGGCCCCTGGTCCCGGCTCCACATTCGTCTTTACCCACCGGCTGGCTGACACGCTTCGCGCACTGCTGACCGACCACAACACTCCGGCTCGAGCCGTACAAAGGCATGACTGGCTGACCTATGCCGTGTGCCGAGCGCGCGGATGGCGATGGCGGATCGAAGACACACCATGGGTTGACTACCGACAACATGAGACGAACGCACTGGGCGCCAATCGTGGTCTCCACCCGGCGCTTGAACGTTTCCAGCAGCTTCGCAATGGGACGTACCGCAGCGAGGTCCTCAAGATCGCGGGAACCGTTGAGCCAATTGCCACTTCGTCCGAATGCGCGGCAATCGCCCACGTCGAAAAGCTGCTGCACGACCGCAGCATCAGATCTCGCCGCCAGCTGCTCGCGTACATCCCGGAGGCACGGCGTCGGCCCAGGGATCGATGCATACTGGCTACCCTCGTTGCTGCCGGCCTGATCTAGCCGCCGGCGGCCATCGACATAAGTATGCGGTCACGCCCGACCTTCTTCATCGGCTCAAACTAAGCTCCGGCCGGTCCCGCCGGTGCTGCGAGCGTGAGGTAGCCGAACCCGAGCCGCCACGGTAGCCGCGGAGCCAGCTGTCGCGGTGCTCTGTCCGTGGCCCGCAGCCTGCTGGGTGATCCGATCGGAGCAGCCGATCTTCTTCCCGGCACGAGTCCTAGGCCCACGAGCGGGTACTTCAAGTAGCTACCGGCCGGGACGGCTCGCCGACCATGCCGATGAGTTTCGGGGGGATCTTGGGTCAGGAGCAGTAGTGGATCCGAGCCGGTGGAAGGAACAACGATGGGCACCATGACCTCGGTGCGGACGAACGGCGTCGAACTCGGCATCGAGACCTTTGGCCGCGACGCCGATCCGCTCGTGCTGCTGGCTGGCGGGACCACGATGCTGTCGTGGCCTGACTCGGTGTGTGAGC
>DASXJI010000355.1:0-2568 GCA_036497495.1 Mycobacterium sp. | reverse complement strand
GGTGCCGCGACGGCCGCCAACATGGCGAAATACGCTGCGGCCGAGGCTGCTACACGCTCGGTCGACCAGGCCGTGCAGTCGCTCGGCGGCAACGGGTTGACCAAGGAGTACGGCGTCGCCGCCATGCTGGCCTCGGCCCGGCTCGGCCGCATCGCACCGGTCAGCCGCGAGATGGTGCTCAACTTCGTCGCGCAGACATCGCTCGGCCTGCCCCGGTCCTACTGATGGACACTCTCGTCGAGTACGCCGTCGACGGGCAGGTAGCGCGGCTGACGCTGAATTCGCCGCACAACCGCAACGCGCTGTCGTCGACGTTGGTCGGCCAGCTGCATCAGGGCCTGCGCGACGCGGCGGATGACCCCGCGGTGCGGGTCGTCGTGCTCGGCCACACCGGAAACACCTTCTGCGCGGGCGCCGACCTGCGTGGCGATCGCGAGCGCGGCGTAGCCGGGCGAAGCGGGTCGCCACCATCGGCATCCGAGGGGTCGGCGGCGACCGCGGATCCCGCCGAAGTGACCGCCCAGCGGTCCCGCGAAATGGCGACGTTGCTGCGCGCCATCGTCGAGTCGCCGCGTCCCGTGATCGTCGCCGTCGACGGACATGTCCGGGCTGGTGGCATGGGCTTGGTCGCGGCCGCCGATCTCGCCGTCGCGGGACCCCGCAGCACCTTCGCGCTGACCGAAGCCCGGATCGGGGTGGCGCCGGCGATCATCTCGCTGACGCTGCTGCCGAAGTTGTCCGCGCGCGCCGCCGCCCGCTACTACCTGACCGGCGAGACGTTCGACGCCGCCACCGCCGCCTCGATCGGGCTGATCACGATGGTCGCCGACGACGTCGATGCCGCGGTGGCGTCGCTGGTCGCCGACATCGGGCGCGGCTCACCGCAGGGCCTGGCGGCGTCCAAGGCGCTGACCACCGCCGCTGTGCTGGAAGGGTTCGACCGCGACGCCGAGCGGCTGGGTGCCGAGTCGGCACGGCTGTTCGTCTCTGACGAAGCCCGCGAGGGCATGCTGGCGTTCCTGCAGAAGAGGCCGCCCAGCTGGGCGACCGGATAGGGACCCCGCGACCACCCACCCCAGGTTCCTCCTATAAGCAAGGGGGGTGGACGATGACAAACGCGACGGCTGGCGAAATGTGCTGCGCAGCCTGTTCACCGGATGGCAACGTCCGACCACGCATCCGGTGGACGACCGCGGCGAGGGCGCCGAAAGCCTGATCGGGTTTGTGGTGGCCGCCGCGCTGGTCGGGGTGCTCACCGGCGTCAGCGCGGCAAGCTTCCGGCTCCTCCTGCAACAGGGTGCGCGGCTACGCGGCAGCCTCGCCGGCTGGGCGCACGGCAGCTGGATGGGACTCTTCGTCGTCGTGCTCGTCTGCACGGCAGCCGCCAGCATTGCGGCCGCGCTGGTGCATCGGATCGAACCGCACGCCGAGGGCAGCGGAATCCCGCGCGTCGAGGCCGTCGCCGACGGCCGCGTCAAGCCTGACCGATTCCGGATCCTGCCCGTCAAATACATCGGCGGGTTGTTGGCCATCAGCAGCGGCATGGCGCTGGGGCGTGAGGGACCATCGGTCCAGATGGGCGGGACCGCGGCCGTTATCGTCGCCACCTTGACCCGGCGCAACCTCGCGGACCTGCGCGTCCTGGTCGCCGGCGGCGCCGCGGCCGGGCTGGCCACCGCCTTCAACGCGCCCATCGCCGGCGGCGTGTTCGTACTCGAAGAACTCGTCAAGCGGTTCGATCCGCGCACCACGGTCGCCACCCTCGTCGCGTCCGCGTCCGGATTCGTCGCCGCCCACCTGCTGGTGAAATCACGGACCGAGTTCAACATCGCGCCGTTGGCCGAACCACGGCTGGTGGAATACGGCTGGGTTATTGCGATCGGAGTCGTCACCGGGTTGCTCGGCGTGCTCTACAACGCGGCGGTGATGTTCGCCCTGCGCCGAGCCGACGCCAGCCGCCTGCCCAAAGAGGCCCGCGCCGCCGCGACCGGCGCACTCGTCGGGCTGCTCGTATGGGTGGCGCCAGACCTGGCCGGCAGCGGCGACAACCTCACCCAAAACGCGCTACTGGGCCGCGGCGCATTGCTCGCGATCACGGGTGTGCTCGTGCTGCGGTTCGTGCTCGGCGTCGTCTCCTACGCCGCCGCCACTCCCGGGGGTTTGTTCGCACCCATGCTGGTCCTTGGATCGCAGTCCGGCTTGATCGTCGGGCTCATCGCCATGCACCTGACACCGCACGCCGTGCCTGGCCTGGCCGCATGTGCGCTCGTCGGGATGGCCGCCTTCTTCACCGCGTCGGTGAACGCCCCGGTGACCGGCCTGATCCTCGCCACCGAGATGACGGGCAACACCAACCAATTGCCACCTATGCTGGGTGCCTGCGGAGTCGCGATGCTCGTCGCGATGGCGCTGCGATCTGAATCCATCTACGATCGGCTCGCCGAACGGGCCGCCAACCACGGGCCCGCGGCACCTGAGTGAAATCTGAGGGTGGCGCAACAGTTTAGCGAAGACACCTTGCAGCAATATTTCTTCGCCGTAGGCTCGTCACTGATGAGGAAGTCAGCG
>DASXJI010000354.1:0-5680 GCA_036497495.1 Mycobacterium sp. | reverse complement strand
CGTGCCACCGGAGGGCAGCCAGACCTTGCGGTCCATCGCCTTGGCCAGTTGCTCGTCGATGCGGTGCACCGCGAAGATGTCGGGCCCCGCCACTCCCTCGGCGGATTCCGCGGGCTCATACTTGTTGAGCTTCGAAACAAGTTCGGGTGCAACCGAACTCACATATTCGCTGATGGTGGTCCAGGCATCCTCGCCGGAGACGATCAGCTGACCGAAGTCTTCGTTGAACAGGTCGCGAATGACCTTGACCAGGACGTCGGGCTCCTCGTAGAGCGCGACCGCGGCGCCGGCCGCTTTCTCCTTGGTCTCCTGCGCCCGCTCGGCGATCTGCGTCCAACGCTCCTGCAGCCGGTTGACGTCGGCGCGGATGTCGTCCTCTTTGACGCCCTCGGAGGCGGTCCGGATGATCACCCCGGCGTCCGACGGCACGACCTCGCGCAGGATCTCCTTGAGCCGCTGACGTTCGGTGTCGGGAAGCTTGCGGCTGATCCCGGTCGACGATGCGCCCGGCACGTACACCAGGTAGCGACCGGCCAGGGACACCTGCGTGGTCAGTCGGGCGCCCTTGTGGCCGACTGGGTCCTTGCTGACCTGAACGACGACGTAGTCACCGGGCCTGAGTGCCTGCTCGATCTTCCGGTTGGACCCGCCCAGGCCAGCGGCCTCCCAGTTCACCTCGCCGGCGTAGAGCACGCCGTTTCGGCCGCGGCCGATGTCGACGAACGCGGCTTCCATCGACGGCAGCACGTTCTGCACGATGCCCAGGTAAATGTTGCCCACCAGCGACGCTGAGGCCGCGCTGGTGACGAAGTGCTCCACGACGATGCCGTCCTCGAGCACGGCGATCTGGGTGTAGCGGCTGCCGGGATGCGGTGGTTCGGCGCGGACCGTGTCACGCACCACCATCACCCGCTCGACTGCCTCGCGGCGGGCCAGGAACTCAGCCTCGCTCAGGACAGGTGGGCGGCGGCGTCCGGCGTCGCGACCATCACGACGACGCTGCCGTTTGGCCTCCAACCGGGTCGAGCCGTCGATGCCCTGAATCTCGTTGTTGCTCGAGTCGGGCTTTTCCTTGGCGCGGGGCGCCCGCTCGTGCACCACGGTGTTCGGCGGGTCGTCCGGTGACGGGCTGTCCTCGGAGTCGTCGCCGGAGCCGGACTTGCGGCGACGACGGCGTCGGCGACGCTTGGTGGCGCCGTCGCCGAAGTCGTTGTCGTCGGCGTCGGAGTCGTCCGCGTCGTCGTCGGAGTCGTCGTCGTCCGCGTCGTCGCCCGATGCAGAGTCCGGTTTGGCGCCGTTCTCGCCGCCGTCGGCTCCGTTCTGCTCGCCGCGGCCACGGCCACGCCCGCGACGCCCGCGACGCCGCCGCCGGTTGGCGGGGCGATCGCCCTGCTCGTCGTCGTCGCCGTCGCTGTCGGTGTCCCCGTCGAAGTCGTCGTCGTCGGAATCCGCGGGGACCTCGGGGGCCGCGGCCGGGTCCGGGCGTCGCTCAACCGGCTGCGGCGCGACGAACAGCGGCATGTACTCGGGCCGCTCGATAGTCACGGTTTCCAGCATCGTCCGCGACTCGGGTTCATCCGCCTCACCGGCGGCGCTGGCATCGGTCGCGGCGACCGTCGTAGCGACCGCTGCGGGCGCGTTGGCCAGCAGGTCGCGAACGCGGACCGCGTCGACGCGTTCCACGGTGGAGTGCGCGCTGCGGATCCGGCCGTCGAGCTCAGTCAGCGCGTCGAGTACCTGGCGGCTGGTCGTCCCCAGCACCCGGGCCAGGGAGTGCACCCTGAGCCGATCTGGCAGCTCCTCGTGCTGCGACGAGTCTTCCGGAACCTGTGAAGATGGGCCACCGTCTGTCACGTATTCTCCTCAAGCCCCCGGGCGCGTCCTTTCGACGCGGCCACGCGAGGGCTTCGCTATGGGCCCGGGTCACTTTTCCCGGACTTGTGATGGTCTTGCTCCAAGCGGTTCGGGTTCGAACGCACTTAGTGCCGGTCTGAATGATGGCTGGACGGTCGGCGCCGCATCGCGGATGGCGGTGGTCGCCCTTGTCGAAGTCTTCATTCGGGCGTCGGAAGCCGGTCCGGCGACGTTCACCCGGTTACCAGTATCCCATATCGATGTGCCGGGTCGGACCAAGTGCGCCGACCGGCTACTAGGCCTTGCTGAACCAGAGCGCGATCTCGCGCTCGGCCGACTCCGGTGAATCGGAGCCGTGGACCAGGTTGAACTGCGTTTCCAGGCCGAAATCGCCGCGGATGCTGCCGGGCGCTGCCTTCTCCACCGGGTCGGTCCCACCCGCTAATTGCCGGACGGCCGCAATCGCCCGCGGGCCCTCGACAATCGCCGCGACCAGCGGCGATGATGTGATGAACTCCACCAGGGAATCGAAGAACGGCTTGCCGTCGTGCTCGGCGTAGTGACTACGGGCCAGCTTGTCGTTGACGATCCGCATTTCCAGCGCCGCAATGGTCAGGCCTTTGCGCTCGATGCGGCTGAGGATCTCGCCCACCAGGCGCCGCTCGACCCCATCGGGCTTGATTAACAGAAGCGTCCGCTCACTCATCGGCGCCACTCCTCCTCATCGCTGCGCTCTGCATCGTCATCGGCGCGGTCATCGGCGCACAGCGTACCGAACCGATCCGGCGGCCCCAGCGCGGTGGATCAGTCCGACGGCCCGTCCTGACCTGGCAGCAACCCGAGTCGCTCACGCCGCAGCACTTCAGAGCGGACGTAGAGGATCAGCGCCCACACCGCGCCGAACAGCAGGCCGATGAAACCCACCCCCGGGTACACGGCAAAGCCTGCGATCGGTATCAACTGCACAGCCAAGTCCGCCCAGATGGCCCACGACCGGCCCTGCAAGCCGGCGAGAAGGATCAGCACCGCCGCCAATCCCAACAGGTACGTCAAAGCGCCCGCACTCAGCCCGCCGCCGACCGCGCCGACCACCGGCAGCGCCAGCAGCACCACGATCGCCTCCAAGATCAGCGTGCCGGCCGTGACACCGCGAAAGCTCTTCCACGGGTCCGGTTTCGACCCTCCTGGTGGTTGGGCGGGCGGCGTCACGAGGGATCACGACCGAACAACGAGCGCGCGGCACCGGCGGTGACTACCGAGCCGGTGATGACGATGCCCGTTCCGGAAAAGGCCTCGTCCTCGGCATCGGCGTCGTCGACCAATGCGGTGGCGGTATCGATGGCATCGCGCAAGCTTTCGGCGGTGATCACGCGATCGGGACCGAAGTACTGCTGGGCGACCAATGCCAGCGACTCCACGTCCAACGCTCGCGGTGATCCGTTGTGGGTGACCACGATTCGATCGAATACCGGCTCGAGCGCGGCCAGGATACCGCCGACATCCTTGTCGCCCATCACGCTGACCACGCCGACCAGGAATCGGAAATCGAACTCCTCAGCCAGCGTCTGGGCCAGCGCTGCGGCGCCCGCCGTGTTGTGCGCGGCGTCGATGAATACCGTTGGCGTACTGCGCATCCGCTCCAACCGGCCGGGACTACTCGTGGCGGCGAATCCGGCCCGCACGGCATCGATGTCGAGTTGACGCTGCGGACCGGCACCGAAGAACGCCTCGACGGCAGCCAACGCGATAGCGGCGTTGTGCGCCTGATGTTCGCCGTGTAGCGGGAGAAAGATTTCGGAGTACACCCCACCGAGACCCTGTAGCTCCAGCATCTGTCCGCCGATTGCAACCTGGCGACTCAACACCGCGAACTCCGAATCTTCGCGTGCTACTGCGGCATCGGCGCTGATGGTCCGCTCCAGCACGACCGCCATCGCCTCCGGCACCTGACGGCCGATGACCGCCACCGTGTCCGGCGCTCCATCTTCGGCTTCGTGAATGATGCCGGCCTTCTCAGCGGCTATACCGGCGATGTCGTCGCCGAGGTATTCGACGTGGTCGACGCTGATCGGCGTGATCACCGCCACCGGCGCGTCGATCACATTGGTGGCGTCCCAACGTCCGCCCAGACCGACCTCGATGACCCCCACGTCGATCGGGGCATCGGCGAACGCCGCGAATGCCATCGCGGTGAGGACCTCGAATTTGCTCATCGCCGGGCCGCCGCTGTCTTGCGACTGCTGGTCGATCATCTGCACGAACGGCTCGAGTTCGGTGTAGGTCGCCACGTATGTCGCTGGGCTGATCGGCTTTCCGTCGATCGCGATACGCTCGACCGCCGACTGCAAGTGCGGGCTGGTGGTGCGCCCGGTGCGCCGCTGCAGAGCGGTCAGCAGCGCGTCGACCATCCGCGCCACTGAGGTTTTGCCGTTGGTTCCGGCGATGTGAATCGACGGGTAGCTGCGTTGCGGCGAGCCGAGCAGATCCATCAGCGCCGCGATGCGGGCCAGGCTGGGCTCGATCTTGGTTTCCGGCCAACGCTGGTCAAGTAAATGCTCGACCTGTAGCAGCGCCGCGATCTCATCCGGGGTAGGAACCACCTCGGCTAGTTCTGCGTCGTCGGGATCAAATGTCACTGCAGCCCGGCCAGCCTGGCCGTGATCCGGTCAGCTTCGTCGCGCGCTAAGCGTTGACGCTCGCGTTGCTTGTCGACGACAGCTTCCGGGGCCTTGGCCATGAAGTCCGCATTACCCAATTTTGCTGTGGTCGAAGCTAATTCCTTGTGCGCGGCGGCCAGGTCCTTCTCCAGGCGGCGACGCTCGGCAGCCACGTCGATGGTGCCCGAGGTATCGAGTTCGACGACGACCGTGCCGCCCTTGAGCCCGACCTCCAGGGCCGCCGAAGGGCTGAAATCCGGGCCCGGTTCGGTGAGCCACGCCAACGAGGAGACGGCACCGATCTGGGTGCTCAGGTCGGCGCTGTCGATGCCCGACAGCCGCGCCGACACCTTCTGCCGATCGGCCACACCCTGATCGCTACGGAACCGGCGAATCTCGGTCACCAATTTCTGCATATCGGTGATCCGTTGCGCGGCAACGCTGTCTAGCGCGATGCCGGAGGTTTGCGGCCATTCGGCGATCACGACGGACTCCCCGCCGGTCAGGTTCTTCCACAGCGTCTCGGTGACGAACGGGATCACCGGGTGCAGCAACCGCAGCAGCGTGTCCAGCGCGGCAGCCAGCACGGCAGTGGTGTGCGAGAGCCCATCGGCAACCTGCGTCTTGGCCAGCTCGAGGTACCAGTCGCAGAATTCGTCCCAGGTGAAGTGGTACAGCGATTCACACGCCCGGCTGAACTCGTAGCCGTCGAAGGCCAAATCGACTTCGGCGCGAACCTCTTCCAGCCGGCCCAGGATCCACCGGTCGGCGTCGGTGAGCTCGTCAAGACCCGGAAGGGGCGCCGGCGCGGCGCCGTTCATCAACGCGAAGCGGGTGGCGTTGAACAGCTTGGTGACGAAGTTACGTGACGCCCGGACATCGTCCTCGCCGACGCTCAGGTCGCTGCCGGGGCTGGAGCCGCGAGCCAAGGTGAATCGCAGAGCGTCCGCACCGTAGACCTCCAGCCAGTCCAGCGGATCGATGACATTGCCCTTGGACTTGCTCATCTTTCGGCCGGACTCGTCACGGATCAACCCGTGCAGAAAGACGTCCGTGAACGGCACCTGTGGGCCTCGGGCGCCGTCCAGGGTGATGGCGTCGTCACCGCCGACGAAGGTCCCGAACATCATCATCCGGGCCACCCAGAAGAACAGAATGTCGTAGCCGGT
>DASXJI010000353.1:0-3001 GCA_036497495.1 Mycobacterium sp. | reverse complement strand
GATCTCGCGCAGCAGACGCTCAAGGAGATCGTCGCGCAGGGCCGAGTCGTCACCCGGGTGGCTGTCACCGTGCGCACCAACACCTTCTACACCCGGACCAAGATCCGCAAGCTTCCTGCGCCCACCATCGACGCCGAACGCGTCAAGCAAACCGCGCTGGACCTTCTCGGCCAGTTCGAACTCGACCGGCCCATCCGTCTGCTCGGCGTCCGGCTGGAGCTCAACCCTCCCGAAGGTGGGTACTAACGCTTCACTGGCGGCCGTAGCGCGCGGCTGAAGAGAACGTTCGCCTGCCGCATTGCAACGCTGTAAGGCCACCACGCAACCCGTTTGAACGCGTACAGCGCGCGGATGTCCGGCGACGTGTAAATCAGGAACCGATTCTTGGATACGCCGCGCAGGATCTTGTCGGCGACGTCCTCGGGCGACACCGCGTGCCCGGCGAAACGGTCCGTCCACCGCTTTACGTTGGGATCGTCGCGGTCCACGCCGGCGATCTGAACCGACTGCACCAGTGGCGTTTTCACCGCGCCAGGCACCGCCAGTGACACTCCGATGCGGTACCGGGCCAGGTCGAAGCGCAGCACCTCCGAAACTCCGCGCAGACCGTACTTGCTCGCGCTGTAGGCCGCGTGCCACGGTAGCGCCACCAGTCCCGCGGCCGATGACACGTTGACCAGGTGCCCGCCGTTGCGGGCGGCAAGCATCGGCGGGATGAAGGTCTCGATGACGTGAATCGGGCCCATCAGATTGATGTCCACCATCGAGCGCCAGTGTTGGTGCGTGAGCTGATCGACCGTCCCCCACGCGGATACTCCGGCGATGTTCATCACCACATCCATCGCCGCATGGTTGGCGTGGATGTGGTCGGCGAACGCGACCACCTCGTCGTAGTCGGAGATGTCGAGAACCCGATGCTCGGGCACCTCGGCGCCCAGCGCACGCGCGTCGGCGACGGTTTTCTCCAGCCCCTCGGCGTCACGATCGGTGAGGTACAACTCGGCGCCCTCGGCGGCCAGCTTCAGCGCGGTCGCGCGACCGATCCCGCTCGCGGCCCCGGTGAGAAAACAACGCTTACCCGAAAAACCGCTCCCCTGCGCCATGGCGGTGACGATACCGTCGCCGCTACTGGTCACCCCAGAGTGCGCTCAGCCACAGCTTCTCAACGATCTGCACCGCACGCGCGGGATCCTCACCGCGGCCGACAAACGTGCTGTCATGCGCCAGCGTCATGCTTGTCACGGCTGCCAGCGTCCGCACCAGTGCCGGCAGGTCGTCGGAGATCGGCTTCGCGTCGGGATCTTGCTCGAGGAGAGTGATCAGCTTGTCGATCACGCCGTCGTAGAAGTCATCCATGATCTCGCGGATCTCCGCATCGGTGTTGCGCGCGACCGTGCATGCTGTCAGCACGGGGTCCTCGTTCGCAAACACCACCGCGGCGCTGCCGACCATGCGCTTCGCGAACGCGGCGGGCGTTTCACCCGATTCCCGCGGCGCGAAGTGGTGGGTCAACTCGTCGAGCAATTCGCTCGCGTCCTTGATGATCGTCGCCAGTACGGCGTACTTGGAGTCGAAGTAGAAGTAGAAGCCAGACCGGGCGACGCCGGCCCGCTCGCTGATCGTGCTGACCGACAGATCGGCGAACGACCGCTCCTGGAGTAGCTCGCGGACCGCGGTGACGATGGCCTCGCGTTGCCGGTCGCCGCGGCTGCGACGAGTCTGCTGCGGGGCGGATTGGGCGGTCATGGCCTTAGACCTTCGCATTCACGGCGCGCCGGAACAAAACTTGACATGCGTCAAGTCTGCCATTCAGGATGGGGATTAGGAGTGACAACGGCCACAGTCTTTTGCCTGAGGGAGAACGCATGCCGACCATCAGCACCAAGGATTACCTGCTTGACCAGGCCAAGCGGCGGTTGAAGCCGACTCCGGTCACGATCCCCGGCATGGGCTTGGCCGAAAAGCGGCTGCGCAAGCACGAGTGGACGCAGTTTGCGCTGGCCGAGCCGCCCGCGGGCAGTGGCCTCAAGCCGGCCATGGGTGATTCGGGGTTGCCGATCATCGGCCACATGATCGAGTTCTTCCGCCTCGGGCCGGAGTTCGCCGTCGAGGTATACCGCAAGTACGGTCCGATCCACTACCAGTACTCACCCGCACTGGCTTCGGTGATGGCACTGGGCCCCGACGCCACGCAGGCCGTCTTCTCCAACCGCCACAAAGAGTTCTCGCAGCGGGCGTGGGACCCGGTCATCGGGCCGTTCTTCGACCGCGGCCTGATGCTGCTCGATTTCGACGAGCACATGTTCCACCGCCGGATCATGCAGGAGGCGTTCACGCGCACGCGGTTGTCCGGCTACGTCGAGCACATCGACTCGGTGGCCAGCCAGGTGGTGGCCAACGACTGGGTCGCAAATGACCCGCGGTTCCTTTTCCATCCCGCCGCCAAGGAGCTCACTCTCGACATCGCGTCGGAGGTGTTCATGGGCCATGAAGCAGGTACCGACCGAGACCTGGTCACCACCATCAACCAGGCCTTCACGACGACGACGCGGGCCGGCAACGCGATTATCCGCAAGCCGGTGAAGCCTTTGACATGGTGGCGCGGCATCCAGGCGCGCAAGACGCTCGAGGATTACTTTTCCGCCCGGGTCGCCGAGACGCGCGGTCACGAGCGCACCGACATGCTGAGCGTGCTGTGCCAAGCCGAAGACGAAGACGGCCAGCGGTTCACTGACGACGACATCGTGGCGCACATGATCTTCGTGATGATGGCGGCCCACGACACGTCGACGTCGACGATGACGACGATGGCCTATCACCTGGCGGCCAACCCGGAATGGCAGGAACGCTGCCGCGACGAGTCGGCCCGCATCGGTGACGGCCCGCTCGACATCGAGGCGCTCGAGAAGTTGGAAACCTACGACCTGGTGATCAACGAGGCCCTGCGCATGGTCACGCCATTGCCGATGAATTTCCGGCGAGCGGTCCGCGACATCGACCT
>DASXJI010000352.1:0-2540 GCA_036497495.1 Mycobacterium sp. | reverse complement strand
TGCATGAGCAAGATGCCGTCATGGGAGAGCTCGAGTCGATAATTCGCGTACCGGTCGTGGTACTCGCTGTATCGGGTCCGCTTTGCCATTGAGTCGTTTCACTCCTGCGGTGGTCATGCCGGCGCCAACACTGAGCGATCGCCCAATAGTTAGGTGCCATGTTTACATCTCCGCACGTAGTGGTCAAGGTTTATCGGCCGCTGAGCTGGTCCACGACCGGAGCGAACGGCTCGATCTGCGACTGCTGCACGGTGACGTAGTTGACGCCGAGCGAATCCCGTCGCGAATACAACGTCGGCACAATGGTTTCCAGTGAGCCGATCATGACGTTGGGATGTTCGCGCAGCACGTCGACCGGAATTCCGGTTGACGACGCCGCTTTCGCCAGCGCGGCTTCGGGGTCGTCGGTGATCGCCGTGAAGTATGGCGAACTCTCAACTTCCAGCCCTCCGTAGCGCTCTCCAGCGGCGGCCCGGACAACGTCGATCCGGCGCTGCGCGACGGTGTGCGGATTCAGGCCTTCGCCGTCGCGCGCCACAAACGGCACGCTGGACATGCTGACGATGTCGGCTTCCCGGCCGGCGAACGACAGCATCCGCGGTCCGCCGCCGCCGATCATGATCGGCGGATGCGGGCGCTGCACCGGGCGGGGCCGACCCGCGTAGCCGCGCACCTGAACAATCTGGCCGGCATAGTCCAGTTCATCGCCGCCCCAGTGCGCCTTGATCAGCGACACCACCTCGGCGAGCTTGGCGATTCGCCGTGCCGGCCGGTCGAAGGTCAAACCCATTGCGTTGTACTCGGTTTCGCTCCAGCCGGCTCCGATGCCCATCTCCAGCCGACCGTCCGACAGCAGATCAAGGGTCGCGGCTTCTTTGGCCAACACGGCTGGCACGTGATAGTCGACACAGAACACCCGACACCCAATGCGAAGCGTCTCGCTGACGGCGGCCGCGGCGGCCATCGCCGCGATCGGCGCGAGGTCTTGGCGAGGGGTGCGCGCGACTTTCTGCGCGGGACCGGGACCCAGATAGTGGTCGGCGAGGAAAAGCGTTGAGTACCCCAGATCTTCGACTTTGCGAACGGTATCGCGCCACTCGCGTCCGCCGGCCGCGTTGGTCGCCTGCACCGCGAAGCGAAACGGTGGCCTGTCCATGGGCTTGACCATAATCGACGCGGAATGATAGGCATGACTGGTTTGGGCAGTCGCTCAGGAAAGTTGCCGAGAAGGGGCGGGTAGCGAGCTTGAAGACCGCGGTCGTAACGGGCGGTGCCTCGGGGATTGGTCGCGCCGTCGCCGAGCGGTTGCGCAGCGACGGATTTCAGGTGGCCGTCATCGACGTGTCGCCCACTGACGACGAGTTCGGCCACGTGGCCGATGTCACCGACCGCGCGCAGGTGGACGCCGCCGTCGCGGCGATTCGGGAGATGTTCGGCCCGATCTTGGTGCTGGTCAACGCGGCCGGGGTAGAGGGCTTTCAGAAGTTCTCGAAGATGACGTTCCCGGAGTGGTCGAAGGTGATCGACGTCAACCTCAACGGTGTGTTCCACACCGTTCAGTCGGTGCTGCCCGACATGGTCGAGGCCGGATGGGGGCGCATCGTCAACATCTCGTCGTCCAGCACGCACTCCGGCCAGCCATTCATGGCGCACTACGTGGCGGCCAAATCCGCGGTGAATGGGTTGACCAAATCGCTGGCTCTGGAATACGGCCCGTCGGGCATCACCGTCAACGCCGTTCCGCCGGGGTTCGTGGATACGCCGATGCTGCGCAGCGCGGAAAGCCGGCACCTGCTCGGCGGAACCGTGGAAGACCACATCAACCGCACACCAGTGCGTCGGGTGGGCCGGCCCGAGGACATCGCTGCCGCGTGCGCATTTTTCGTTTCCGACGAGGCCAGCTACATCACGGGACAGATACTCGGCGTCAATGGCGGCCGCAATACCTAGATAGCGGAAGATGGCAGAAATATGTGGGACAGGGATCAGCTCTTTATCGATGGGAAGTGGGATGGTGCCCACGGTGATTCCGTCATCACCGTGATCTCGCCGCACAGCGAGGCTGAGATCGGTCGCGCGGTGTGTGCGGGCCCGGGCGACGTCGACCAGGCTGTGCAGGCGGCCCGTGCGGCGTTCGACACCGGACCGTGGCCGCGGATGCAACCGAGCGAACGGATCGAGGCGATCGGGCGCCTGGCGGCCGTCTACAAGGAACGGCGAGCCGACATGGCGGCGCTCATCTCGGCCGAGATCGGTGCCCCGATCAGTTTCGCGAAAGCGGCGCAGGTCCGGCTTCCACTGACCATGATGTCGGCGTTCTGCGGTATCGCCGGCAGCTACGAATGGCAGCAGGACCGTCCGGGGTTGTACGGCAAGGACATTCGGATCAGGAAGCAACCGGTCGGCGTTGTCGCCGCGGTGGTGCCATGGAACATGCCGCAGTTCCTGACCGTCGCCAAGGTCATCCCGGCGCTGTTGGCCGGGTGCTCGGTGGTGCTCAAACCGGCGCCCGAGTCGGTGCTCGATGCGCAGCTGCTCGC
>DASXJI010000351.1:0-7266 GCA_036497495.1 Mycobacterium sp. | reverse complement strand
TCTCTCGCCGACGGGCAACTGGACTGCGTACATTTTTTCATATCGGATTGTCGGGCCCCAGCCCGTCCCGCCCAAGGAGAAGATCATGATGCCCGTTGAGTCGCGACTCCAAGATGAAATGCGCAGCTGCGCCGTCGAGTTGCGCCAACTTGCTTACACGCTCCAGAACGGGGTCGGTGAGCACGATCTGCTTCGATTGTCGGAACGAATGCGTGCAGCAGCCGACCAGGTAGTCCGCAGCGGGGTCTAGTTTCTTTACGTGGCAGGCGGTTTCGGGGAGTCGCCCTCGCCAGGCGGTTTCGAAGGCGTGGTGTCCTCGGACAACTGCTTGGGGCAGTACGAGTTGGCTGCGAGCACGATGAACTTCTTCGCGCCGTTCCCGGAGAAGGAATTGAGATCTTGCAGCTTTTTCTCAATGTCGGTTTCGGGAGTCCCTTTGTCGGCCATGTCACAGACATTTTTGGCCACCGCGACCGCTTGAGCCCCGTCTTTGTAGGTGAGCCCTGAGTCGGCCAATTGCTTGAGGAAATTCGCGTCGTCGTTGGACGGAGGGTCGGCGTACACGGGCGCCGCCATGCCGATCATGGAGGCGGCGCTGAGCAGCATCAGCATACGTTTCATGGTGCCCGAGTCTTTCAAAAGTCCGCCCGTTGCGCATCCCGCCTCCGAACATCTCAGCCGGCGCACAACACAATTTCAGACAGCGTTAACGACGATGTGGCCCACCGGTCGCCTTCGCCTCGCTATTCGGGTTCGTCGTCGCGTTCGGCGTCGGCCACCGTCAACGGCAACGCCAGCTCCTCGAGCGGACGTTGTTCGGCGGCGACGCCGAGCCACAGCTCCACCAGTCCTGCGACGGCCATCACCGCCGCGCCGATGAGGAACGACCACATCACCTCGCTGCGCTGACCGGATTCGATCAGCCGGCCGAACAGCAGCGGCCCGCTGATGCCACCGATCGCGGTGCCGACCGCGTAGAAGAACGCGATCGCCAGCGCCCTGGTCTCCATCGGAAAGATCTCGCTGACGGTCAGGTAGGCCGCGCTGGCGCCCGCCGAAGCCAGAAAGAACGTCGCGGCGAGCACGCCGATGAATGTCCACACACCGCCGGTCTGGTTCACGAACAAAACCGCAAGGACGACGGCCACGACAGCCGAGCCGATATAGGACAAGGCGATCATCGGTTTGCGACCGACGGTGTCGAATAACCGTCCGAGCACCAGCGGCCCGAAAAAGTTGCTCAACGCCCACAGAATGTAGAACTGCGGCACCTTGCCGGCGTCGATTCCGTAGAAGCCGCTGAGCAACGTGCCCAGATTGAATGTCACGCCGTTGTAGAGAAACGCCTGTCCGATGAACAGCGCCAGCCCGAGGATCGCGCGACGCGGATAGAGCGTGAAGGCGACCCGGGCGATTTCGACAAACGAAATCGTCTCGCGCTGACGGATTTTCAACGGCTTCCCCTGCGGCTCCGGCAGCGGCTGGCCGGATTCGCGTTCAACGTCGGCTTCGATTTCGCTGACGATCCGCTCGGCTTCCTGGTTGTGTCCATGAATGAACAGCCAGCGCGGGCTTTCCGGAATGTTGCGCCGGACCAGCAGCACGAAGATGCCGAAGAGGGCGCCGACGCCGAACGCGAGTCGCCATCCGATGTTGGCCGGGAAGTTCGACGTGTCCAGCAGGACAAGGGCGCCGCCGGCTCCGGCGGCTGATCCCAGCCAGTAGGTCCCGTTGATCAACAGATCCACGCGACCGCGCACACGCGCGGGGATCAGCTCGTCGATCGCTGAATTGATGGCCGCGTATTCCCCGCCGATGCCTGAGCCGGTGAAGAACCGAGTGAGGAAGAAAAACCACGGCGCGAACGCGAACGCCGTCGCAACGGTCGCGGTCAAGTAGACCGCGAGGGTCAGGATGAACAGATTGCGCCGACCGAAGCGGTCGGTCAGGTGCCCGAAGAACAACGCGCCCAAGCACGCCCCGGCGATGTAGAACGCCGCCGCCATCCCGATGTCCGCAGGGGTGAGCGCAATGCCACTGTCGTGCTCGGTGAGGCGCGACGACACGTTGCCGACCATCGTGACCTCGAGCCCGTCCAGGATCCACACCCCGCCGAGGCCCACGACCACACGCCAGTGAAACCGCGACCACGGCAGCCGATCCAGACGTGCCGGAACGCGGGTCGTGATTGTTCCGGTTTGGACGCTTCCGCTCATGCTTCTCCGTTCTGGGCCGACCTGAGGTGTACCCACTGCCATACGGAGCGAGTCAGATAATCGAGCTGGCCGGATCATCGCTACCGGCGCCGGGCAGATCGCGTTGCATCCACGCGACGTCGTGCCAGTCGTTGAGCTTCCATTCAACGCGGCGATACAGACCCACATCCTGGAACCCCATGGATCGATGAAAGCCGTTGCTGGCTTCGTTCGGTTGAGTGATGCCGGCTAGGACTCGCCGATAGCCGCGTTCGCCGAGCCGGTCGAGAAGCTGCGTGTACAGGTCTCGGCCGCCGCCGCGACGGTGATGGTCGCCGCCGATGTAGATGCCGGTCTGGACCGTCCATTGATAGGCGGGATGGAGGTTGAGGGCATGTCCGTAGGCGAATCCGACGATCTCGTCGTCGTGTTCGAGGACTAGCCAGGCGTGTGTATCGCAGGCCGCGGCAATTCGTGCGGCCATCTCGCTGACGGGCGGGACGTCGAGTTCCCAACTCACCGTGCTGTTCTCGACGTAGGGACGATAGATCGCCAGGCACGCAGCCGCGTCTTGGTGGGTGGCATTGCGCACGCGGGTGGGGATCGCTGGCATGTCGCCAGTGTTGCAGTCCCGAATGGAGAGGTGCGCCGCTGTCGACGAACGGCCAGATCGGGCACGCGGTGTTAGGTTCTGGATGTGTCTACGGCATTCTGGGGTCTTCTGACGTTGATCGCCTTGGGGGTGACGCTGTTACTGCTCTCGATCGCCACGATCTACGTGCGGCGGTTGGAGGCCGAACCCAAGCTGCCGTTCGGCGAGGAAATCGGGGCCGCGCCGCGAGTCATCAAGAAGTTGCGCAAACGCGAAACCATGACGCGAGAAGAGTTCGAGTATGCACAGCGCATTGTCGCCATCCGCGGCAATCCCATGGCCTTGGCCATCCCCTTCACCCTGTTCGCTCTGTCGACCTATTACGTGTTCGGGTGTCTTGAATATCTGCAGGGAGCCACCCCGTCCGAGCGAACGTTCATCGGCGTGATTCCGATGTTGACCTCGACAAACCTTGCCATCCAACTTCTGCGCGCGAGGCGACTCAAGGGTCGCCTGCGCACCGCACAAGTGGTGGGCTGAGGCCCAGTCGCACGTGCTGCCGAGTGCGCCGGGTGGTGATAACGTTCCGCAAGTTGTAGTCGTCTCCGTTCTGTACTGGTAACGTCGTAGCGGCCATATATCAAGCTTGTTGATATATGGCCAGACGATGAGGTCGGATCGAAGGACGAGAGACGGGGAAAAGCGTTCCGAAAGGGTGATTGGGTGAGCCCTCGTCCAAGCGCGCGGACTGTCCTGGCGCGAATCTGGATGCCGCTGGTTGCCGTGATCGCCGTGAGCGTCGGCCTGGTGTGCATGTACAAGGTGCACCAATTCTCCGAGCCGGAGCCGGTCATCACGGTCAACGGTCCGCAGGCGCCCGAGCAATTCAACGTCAAGAAGCTGACGTACGAGGTATACGGCCCCGTCGGCAAGGCCGGGAAGATCGTCTACGTCGACATCGCAGGGCATCCGCATCCGGTCGATGTCACATTCACAACTGAGCCCTGGACGCACGACGAGTCCACGACGCTGACAGTGGCATCGGGCGCCATTTCAGTGCACGTCCACGGCGGTCCGCTGCGCTGCCGCATGCTGGTGAATGGCATGCCTCCACCCCCGGAGTCCGGCGTTCCCGAGGCTTCGGATAATCATCCGGACGCTGACGTCGAGTGCAGGGTGAAGTCCGCGTGAGCGAACACCGGCTGGATGAACCCCGCGTCAATCGCCCGTTTCTGCCCAGGATGGTGCGCAGATTCGCGATACCACTCATCTTCTTCTGGGGTTTCTCCGCGGTCACGATGACCGCGTTCACGCCCAAGGTGGAGGACGTCGCAGAAGAACTCGCCGGCCCGATGGTCCCGCACTATGCGCCGTCACAGCGGGCGTTGCTGCACATCGGCGAAAAGTTCCACGAGTCCAACTCGACGAACCTGACCATGGTGGTGTTCGAGGCGCAAAACCGACGACTGGGCGACCAGGATCACGCGTACTACGACGATTTGATGAAGCGCTTCCAGCGCGACACCACGCACGTGCAGTACGTGATGGATCTCTGGGGCCAGCCGTTCACGGCGGCTGGAGCGCAAAGTGTGGACGGCAAGTGCACCTACACGCTGCTGCGTCTGGCCGGCGACATCGGCCAGATGGAGGCCAATGACTCGGTGAACGCGGTCCGCGACATGATCGCTAAGGACCCACCACCGCCGGGACTCAAGGCTTTTGTGAGCGGTGCGGCGCCACTGGCCTCGGACACGCTAAGCATCGCCAACTCGAGCTTGAACAACGTCACGATCATCACGATCATCCTCATCCTGGTGATGTTGATGTTCGTCTATCGCTCACCACCAACGCTGCTGCCCGTTTTGCTCGGCGTCCTCATCGAAATGCTGTTCGCCAAGGGGCTCATCTCATTCCTCGGGCATCACGGATGGCTCGAGTTGTCCTCGTTCGCGGTGAACATCGTCATCGCACTGACCTTGGGAGCCGGAACGGACTACGGCATCTTCCTGATGGGGCGCTATCACGAGGCTCGGCAAGCCGGAGAAAGCCGAGAAGACAGCTTCTACATCGCCTACAAGGGCGTCACGCCGATCATCATCGGGTCCGGGCTGACGATCGCCGGCGCGTGTTACTGCCTGACGTTTGCGCGCCTGAACTACTTCCACACCATGGGTCCGGCTGTCGCGATCACCATGCTATTCACCATCGCCGCAGCGCTGACGCTCGGTCCGGCGATTTTGACGGTGGGGAGCCTTTTCGGGATGTTCGATCCGCGACACGCCGCTAAGGCGCATGTGTATCGACGGATCGGAGCGAGCGTGGTGCGCTGGCCGGTGCCGATCCTGGTCGCCAGTTCGGCCATCGTCATGTTGGGTGCGATCTTCGTGCCGAGCTATCGGCAGAACTACGACGATCGGCAGTACCAGCCGCACAATTCGCCGTCGAATCTGGGTTTCCAAGCCGCCGACCGACATTTCCCCAAGAGCAAATTGTTCTCCGAAATGCTGATGGTGGAAACCGACCACGATATGCGCAACTCGGCCGACTTCATCTCGCTGGACCGAGTCGCTCGAGCTCTGATCCGGCTTCATGGTGTGGCGATGGTCCAAGGCATGACCAGGCCTTTGGGTCGACCGCTCGAACACGCCAGCATCCCCTACTTGTTCACTACTCAGGGCAGCGGCAACGGTCAACAGCTGCCTTTCAACCGGGAGCAGAACACCAACACCGACGAGCAGGCAAAGATCCAGGAAGACTCAGTCGCGGTGCTACGCAAAGAGATCACCTTTTTCCAAAGGGTCTCCGATGAACTGCATAACACGGTTCTCACCATCGAAGATCTGGAGCATGTCAGCAACGAGATCAACGACGACGTCTCGAATCTCGACGATTTCTTCCGTCCGATCAAAAGTTATTTCTTCTGGGAGAAGCACTGCTTCGACATTCCCATTTGCTGGACGTTCAGATCGGTGTTCGCGACCATTGACCAGATCGACCATTTGGCCGAAGACATCAAATACGCCAGGATTTCTCTCGCGGTGGTGGACGAGACCTTCCCAAAGATCATTGCCGAGCTGAAAGCCACCGCCGACGACACCGAGGCCTTGAAGTCGAAGTTGGTCAACTCCTACGGTTCTGCCGACCTTCAATCCCTGGCGACCGAGCAGACCTTCGATGACTCGATCAACGTCGGGAACGACTGGGACAAGTCCCGCAGCGACGACTTCTTCTACATCCCACACGAGGGTTTCGACAACGAAGACGTCAAAACCGGCGAGAAATTGATGATGTCGCCAGACGGCAAGGCCGCCCGCTTCATCGTCACCCACGAGGGTGACGCGATGGGCCCCGAAGGCGTCGAACATGTCGAAATGTTCCCCGATGCAATCAAAACGATCCTCAAAGAGACGTCGCTGGCGGGTGCTCGCGTCTATATCGGTGGTTCGGGAGCCACCGACAAGGACATCAAGGGATACGCCGCATCGGATTTGCTCATTGCTGCCATCGCCGCCTTCGTGCTGATCTTCTTGATCATGATGTTCATCACGCGAAGTCTGGTGGCGGCCTTGGTGATTCCCGCCACCGTGGCATTCTCCTATGCCGGTGCGTTCGGGTTGTCGATCCTGCTCTGGCAGCACCTGATCGGGCTGCCCTTGCACTGGCTGATAATGCCGCTGACGTTCATCATCCTGGTGGCGGTGGGATCGGACTACAACCTGCTGCTGATCAACCGGGTCAAAGAAGAACTTCACGGTGGAATACATACCGGTCTGATCCGCGCACTCGGCAGCACCGGCGGCGTAGTGACATCGGCCGGTCTGGTGTTCGCGTTCACCATGCTGGCCATGCTCACCAGCGGTCTCCGAACCATCGGTCAGATGGGATCAACCGTCTGCATAGGCCTGCTGCTCGACACGCTGATCGTGCGTTCGTTCGTCGTGCCATCCATCCTCGCCATTTTGGGTCCATGGTTCTGGTGGCCGACGGTCGTGCGCCGGCGGCCCGAAGCGCAGCGAACTCACTGATAGACGTCACGTGGTCGTAAGAAACCCTGGGCAGAATTAGAAACTATGCCGACGCCATCAAGCCGGGTGCTCCAAATGCGGGCAGTCGACCTCACTAACCGCTTGCCGGGTTACCAGCTCCGCGAGTATGGCGAAGGCGACGACGCGTGGAAGCGAGTCAAAACGAGGGTTGTCTGCGAGCTGGCCCCGCACGAGGGCGGCTTCCTGCCGGAGGTGTGCACAGTGGCGTTCACCGACGGAACCGAGCGCTACTTCAACCCGAACGATCAGGTGGAAATCCGGCCGTAAACGGTCAAGCGGGCACCTTGACGGCGTAGAGCTGATGGGTGCCCTGCAGGCCTTTGAGTTCGGCCGCGCGGGGTCCGGACAAATCGATGTTGGCCGCACCGTCGATCGCTTCGCGCACCGCCTCGCTGACGAGGATTTCGCCACCGCCGGCTTGATCGGCGATCCG
>DASXJI010000350.1:0-3218 GCA_036497495.1 Mycobacterium sp. | reverse complement strand
GGCGAGCACCACGAGGTGCAGACCGGAGCGCCGCTTGATCGCCGCGATGTCGAATGCTCGGCCGATACCGGCCACGCTGCCCAGCCCGATCGCGCACACCACCGACGCGAAGTTCGCCCACGACCAATACTGGAACGGCCGATCCTTGGCGATGCCCTGCCAGTAGCGTTCCTGCACCAGCGTGTAGCCGTCGAACCACCAGAAGCCGGCGATAGCGAACACGCCGGCGACCGCCAGCGCGGCAAGCACCGCGGGAACCACGGCGCGCACGGCGGATCGCCATTCGACGCCCGCGATGAGCACCGCGACCGCGGGCACGGCCATCAGCGCCAGGCCGTAGTTCAAGAAGATGCCCCAGCCGAGCAAGAGCCCCGAACCCGCGGCGGCCACCACCACTCGCCGCGTCGTACGCCGGGCGGCCAACGCCAACAGGGCGATGCCCCACGCGGCCACGCCGGCGAAGTAGCCGTCGGCGGACACCGCGACCCAGATGGCCGTCGGCGCCACCGCAACGAAGGGCGCTACCAGCCGGGCCGTGTTCTCGTCCGCCAAGGCGCGGGCCGCCACCACTATCGCGGCCGCCGCGCTGGACCCCACGAGCAGGCACAACAGTCCCGCCCATGCGCCGCCGCCCAAGCCGATGCGGTCGAGCCAGACGAACGTCAGCAGCGCGCCCGGTGGATGGCCCGACACGTGGGTGATCCACGAATTCGGTTGGAAATCAGGGATTCTGGTGGCGAAAGTGCGTACCGCGTCGGGAATGTCGGTGATGGTGGGCACCTGGCGCAGATACTCGTGCTGCGCGGTGAGGCGGTGGGCGAAGCCGCGGTTCCAGCCGTCGATCATGGCCAGCGAGAACGCCCACGCGCATGCGGTGGCCCAGGTGACCCACGGCAGTGCCCGCCACCGCAGGCGAAGCGCGACCGATTGTCCCCAGAGGACCGCTGCGATGCCGATGACGATCGCCGGGACGGTGCCCCAGCCGACGTGGGCGTTCCACCATCCGAAGATCGGCGCGGTATCGGCGAAGCTGTGGAGCCGTGTCGCCGACGCGTGGATCAGCGGCGTGACTGTGCCGAGGTGCAAGTGCGGCACGACGAACGCCGCGATCACCAGGAGCGCGCCGACGGTGACCGCCACCGCCTCCCTGCGACCAATCCGCACGCCCGCCAGCCTATTGCGCGGCTGGCCCGAGCCGTCTAACGAATCGGTGACGCCTCACGCCCCGGGCGACCGCGTAACGGAGGGGCCGCGTTGGACCACTACGACATGGCAGATTCTGCCCACCAAAAACTGCTGAAGGGACACAACGATGTCGAAGTTTCTGAGCACTGCCGGTCAGATCGTGAGCCGGTACGGCCTCGTGATCGTTCTGGCGTGGATCGGCTTCGGCAAGTACGCAAAAATGGAGGCCCGGGTACTCATCGAGCACAGCCCGCTGATGTCCTGGATCTACGACTTCCTCAGCGTCGGCGCCGTGGCGGCCGCGCTGGGTACGACCGAGATCATCGCCGCGGTTCTGATCGCGCTTCGGCCGGTGTGGCCGACCGTCTCGGCAGCGGGCAGCGCGCTGGCGGTGGTGCTTTTCCTTGGCACGTTGAGCTTCTTGTTCACGACTCCCGGCGTTGTGGCAACGCACTACGGTGGCATCCCTGTCCTCGGTGCCCAACCTGGACAGTTTCTGCTCAAGGATCTGATGTTGATCGGCGTGGCGCTATGGACTCTCGGAGATGCTCTCGGTGCCCGCGCAAAACCAATTCGTACCGCTCATTCCATAACAGAGTAACCTGGGGGACATGCCCCGTCCCCGCATGTTCGATGAAGGCGATGTGGTTGCCGCCGCACGTGACGAGTTCTGGTCGCGTGGGTACGCCGCGACGTCGGTCGACGACCTGACGTCGGTTACGGGCCTGGGCAAGGGCAGCCTGTACGGGGCGTTCGGTGATAAGCACGGACTCTTTGTGCGGGCGCTCGACGACTACATCGGCACCGCGCTCGACGGCGTTCGCGCCCAGCTCCGCGATCCCGCGTACAGCGCGTACGACCGGCTGACCCGCCACATCCGCGCCCAGGCGAGGGGGATCGCCGCCGACAAGGCGCGCCGCGGTTGCATGATGGCCAAGAGCGCCGCCGAACTCGGCGCCACCGATGAGACCGTCGAGCGCGCCGTCGAGCATGCCTACGCGACATGGACCACCGAACTTGCCACCTGCATCAAAGAGGCGCAGCGCGACGGAACGATCGACAGGAAGCAGAATCCTCGCGCACTGGCGACCACTCTGCTGGCCTTCATGCGTGGGCAGGAAGCACTCCACAAGGGCGGTGTGAGCTCCGCTCAGCTCAAGGCGTCGGCCGAACAGATGATCGCGATGATCCCGACCGGCCCGGAATAGCCAGGAATAGAAGCAGCCGGCCGTGCGTCATAATTCTTGACCGGATGGTCCAGAATTAGCGAAAGGCACGATCGTGGCACTTCTCAAGGGCAAGACAGCGGTAATCACCGGCGGCACCACAGGCATCGGCTTGGCCACCGCCAAGCGATTCGTCGAGGAGGGCGCATATGTCTTCATCAGTGGACGGCGTCAGGCCGAACTCGATGCAGCGGTAAAGGAACTCGGCGACAACGTCACTGGCGTGCAGGGTGACGTGAGCAAGGCCGCCGATCTCGACCGGCTCTACGCCGCGGTCGCCGACAGCGGTCGTCGCCTCGACGTGGTCTTCGCGAACGCGGCCGTCGTCGATGTCGCACGGATCGGTGACATCACCGAGGAACACCTCGACTACCAATTGGACGTCGACTTCAAGGGCGTTGTCTTCACAGTGCAGAAGGCGCTGCCGCTTCTCAACGACGGCGCCTCGATCATCCTCAACTCGTCGAATACCAACGCCAAGGGCACCGACGGTATCGGGGTGTACGCGGCGCTCAAGGCGGCGCTGCGATCGTTCGCCCGCACCTGGGCAAGTGAGTTGCGAGACCGAAAGATTCGCGTCAATGTCGTCAGCCCCGGTGCGACCGACACGCCCGGCATCAACAACCTCGCCGGCATGCTGATCCCCAGCCCCAATGCGGCGGAGGAGTTCGAGAACCTCCAGCGCAGCATCGTTCCGCTGGGCCGCTACGGCACTCCGGAAGAGGTCGCGAACGCGGCGCTGTTCCTGGCCTCGGACCTGAGCAGCTTCACCACCGGCGCCGACATTCCCGTCGACGGCGGCATCAA
>DASXJI010000349.1:0-12005 GCA_036497495.1 Mycobacterium sp. | reverse complement strand
ACTCGGTGGTGCGGTCATCGCGTTGCTCCTCGCTCGAGAACCTTGGTCGGATCTCTTGAAGGATCACGCGGTGGCCGTCTCACATCACGACGCCACGCACTACAGGGCGAAGATCAAACACCACGTCTACGGACGCAACTGTCAACGGTGCGCTTCGGCCGAGATGAGTGCACTGCAAGGCTCCCATACGATGTGGCGGTGTCAGTTCGTCACGTCCTCGCGATTGCGCTGTACCTACTTGCGGCGCTGAGCCTTGGCCTGTCCGTAGGAGCGCTGGTTTTCCGCCGAGCACCAGGGTTACCGCCCGGCGCGGCACCGCGGAGCTACGCGTTGTTTGCTGGCGGCGGACTCCTGTTCGCGGTCGGCGTTGGCTTGGAAGGGTCAGCGGAGCTGTCGCACAACTCTTGGATCGGGTTCGCGGGTTCGCTTTTGGTGCTTGGCGCGGTCGGCGCCACCTATGCAAGCACGCGATCCTGGTAACGGGCCCCGCAGCGGCCCTACGGCATCTGCCGCTGGACGCGCGGTCTTGCCCCCGTCGTTCAATACCGACGAGGGCGGTACCTGCGAACGAGGGGTGCGAGGTATGCCATCGCATCGGCTTTGCGCTCTAGGACACGCCCACCGATTGGAGAGTCTGGGGCCAGTCTCGCCAAGGCTGCAACGAGTTGATCTTCTGCGATCAGGTTGCTGCACACTCTGCATAGCCCGACCCACTCGGGCAGGTCGAGGTCGGCGTCGTTGGCGGGCGTTAGCTGGAACGCAAACGTCGTTGGTTCCGTAGCGCAGACGGAGCAGGTCGTCGGGCCAGTCGATTTATCCGTGGCGACCGGATCGTCCTCGTCTTCGTCGCCGTAAACCCACTGCGGATACTCGAAACCCCCTGAGTCCATGCCAGGACCCTACGACGTCACATGCCGAAATTGCCCTACCGCATCTGCCGCGGTAGCGCGCGGATCGGCCGGTGAGCGCGTGTTGTCCCGCGCGCTGCGTATGGCGTCACCGGTCGCGTGACAGTTGATCTACAGGTTAGAGTCCGGCGGTGCCGACTCTGATGACCCAGTTGATCCGCTTCGGTATCACGGCTATGGCGATCCTGGCCGCGACCTTCGGCCTTTCGGCGTGCGCGTCTTCCTCGCATTGGGTGAGTGCACCGCCCTCCCCTGCGCTCGGTGGCGACTCCCGGCTGTTGGGCACATGACAGGCAAAGGAGGTTCTTGACGCAGGTACGGTGACGCGCGCGGACGCCGGAACCTATGACTATTTGGTGTTCGCTCCCGCAGGAGTGCTCACCAGATTTGAAGGTGACGGGCGCATGCCGTTCCGGTGGAGCACATCCGGCAACGTGCTCACTACGTGGGAGGTCGACGCCGATGGGGGAACGACTGGCCTGGACTCGGACGCTGCTCTGCACATCTCCGAGGCAATCGCGGCACTCGAGTCGAGCCGACGCATCACTTACCGGATCACGTCCAAGGGCTTGATCCTGTTGGGCCGGTCACGTCTGACGTACGGCAGTTTCGCCAATGCCAACGAGTCAGTGACGCCGCCGGCCAACGCACGAGTACGCCTGCACTACGTGCACAAAGATGGACCGCCGCCTTTGCGGCGGTCGATCCCAGCTACGGTCGGACCCTCTGGCCCGGGCCACTACTCGACCTCGCCGCCAGTTCCGACCCCCCACGGCTGACAGGCCCACGTGGGGCAACCCCGAACCCGCACGGATCTGCCGCGGACAGCGCGCGATACCCGTCGATCTGCGCGCGGCTCAGGTCGACGCCAATGCGAGCATATGGATCTTCATAGCTGCCGACGGCTACCTGAATCGGACGTGGCCTGTGATCGGCACTCCGGCGCGCTAAGGACTGCTCGAGCGACGAGGTCGGCGCTGCGCCGATCAGTAGTGGCTATTGATGTAGTTCGCAACCGCGTCACGGATCGCCTTCTGCCCTGCGTCGATGGGGTGTGCCGAATAGGCGTACGTCCCGTCACCGACAGCCACCGGCAGTACGTTCACCGAGTGGACCCACGAATCTCCGGTGCATAACTCATGTCCCGCTAGAACATTCAGCGTAGACACGTACTGCACGTGGTCGGCGTTAGGCATCCCTTGCGCAACAGACTTGATCTTCGCGTCAAGGTCCGATGCCTCAGTCTGCATCAGCGCGGCGTTCGCCCTCGTGATCCAGGGGCAATGCGCCGGCGTCGTTAGGTTATTGCTCATGATGTCCGGGTAGCCGACGACGAGAATCTGAGCGTTGGGGAATGCAGCATGTATGGCCTGATACGCGGCGGCGAGCTTTCCCCCCAAGGACGTATGCGTCTGGTACTCCGAATACGCAATGGCCGTTGTGCAGGCCGGGCGCACGCCTGACCCGCAAGCACCGATAACCCATGGGAAACTGACGTCATTGCCACCCATCGTGATGGTAATCAGATCCGGCGCCTGTCCCAGCGATGCGAGATGTGCGATCTGAGGTTGTTCTCCCTTGAAGCCTTGGGTGAGTGCGGAGGTCATTGCGTTCGAACACGCCAGCTGTCCACCAGCTTCGAGCGTGTACTTCGTGACACCGGCTAGCCGACGCGTCCACGAGACCGAGCTTCGGTGGCAGGAGCCCGGGATATTGGTCCAGGGGCTCTCCTTTGCGGCGGTTCCGCTGTCGAACGGCGGGTTCCCTTCGCCAGATGAGTACGAATCTCCCAGCGCGGCATACGTCCGTTGAACGGGAACTGCGCCTGGGACGCAGTCCGTTGCTAGGTTGGCGACGTTTGCCAGGCGAAGGTCGTCGACCATGACGGCGGAGTCATATACGTGGTCACCCTGATCGAAGATGGAGAGGTAGAGCGAGTGCGCACCAGGTGTGATTGGCGTGGCGGCGCTTAGGAGTGGGGTGGCCCCGTCGTAGGTCGTTCCGGCCGCATTTGCCGCCGTCATCGATGTGACGCCAGCGGCGTTGATCGTGATGGGGTTGTGACTTGGGTCGAACGCGAAGTTGTTCGGTGCGGTGATCGTCGAGCCGGAAGTGGTCCAGGTGCTGCTGTCCAGTTCGGCAATGAACGCGTCGTTATAGGCGGTGTTGACGAATTCGGGGTATTCCTCGCTTAGAAATCTAAAATCCATTCCTGCCAGGCAGTTGTATCCCGCGGGCACATTCAGATTGACCTTGAGAATGGTGACGTCGTAGTCCGTGTCGCCACGGACATTTCCGCCTCCGTCGTCTGCGCCGGAACTGTTTGACGTGTTTGCGGTTGGGGCTAGTCCCGAGTCTCCGGTGGTCAGCAGTGCGTATGACGAACCTGCGGTGGGGAATCCGGCCAGCGGTGTCGTCATCACCGCGTCGGGCTCTCCGTTCGGCGGGACAGTCACGTAGGACGCGCCGGTGACGATGCCCGCCTGGCCGGCAAGCGATGACGCAAGATCGGTCGCAGATGTCGATTCAGCTTCCGCGGCCGGTGCTGCGACGGCAACCAGACCGAGGCTGGTCAATACGATCACGGTTAGCGTTGAAATGAATCGTCGTGGTGCATTCTGCGCCATGGCCCCCCCAATATGCGCATCATGTGCTCAGGGACAGTAACAGGGCGATGGGATAGACAACAGACCTCTCGCAAACGCAGTTGCGCAGAGGGTGCCGCAAGGGAAGCCATCTAGGTCGACACCGTCAGGAAACGGTGTGAAATGCAGCTAAGGAACGTCGCCCGTTCCGCGAGCACGAAGGCTCGGCGGGCCTCCCGAACTCGAATCAAGCCGTCCGCGAGAGGACCTTCTTCCACGGGGACGGGCCGCTATGACCGACCGTGGAAAAACTACTTGCCGTTCAAACCGCACCCGCCAGCGACGCCGACGACTGGCTTCCGGGACCTTGCACCCGACCCTAGCCCACCCGCGGCGCACGGCGCGCTGGGATTGATTGCTTACGCACCAGCTCGCGCCGGTCGGTGGGTCGAGCGCTCGCTCCTGCGGCCATCAGGTCGGCATTTGATCTGTTTCCGATCGCTGTATCCGTCGATAGCGCGCACCTGGCGATGCTGGCTTCGGCGCGCAGATCGATCGCTATGCGCGCCATCCGGGTGCTATCGGTGTCGCGCAGATGGTTCGTTCTCGCGCGTCTGGGTTCACGGGTGCAGCCGCCGACCCGAACCTTTCGAAGCAATGACCGCGCCGCATCGTGGCTGGTCCGTCGAGTTGCTCGTCAAGTGTTTGCCGATCGTGTTCGCCTGGGCATAAGGAACCGCTTGGATCTCGGTCTACTGGCGTCGAGACGCCTACGGAGAGGTTGCGGAGAGGGTGGTCGCGTTGATCGAAGCGCGAGAGTTGACCAAACACTACGGCGACAAGCTCGCGGTGGATCACCTGTCGTTTGTTGTAGAAGCGGGTCAGGTGACCGGTTTCCTGGGACCGAATGGGTCGGGCAAAACAGTCGAAACGGTGGATCCAATAATCCTCCTTCGTATGTATGATCGCCCACTAAGGGAGGGCACCGTGATCCACAGAAGAACCTATGCAGCGTTCGTGGCGATTGTCGCGCTTGCGTTCTCACCTACGGTTGCGACGGCGAGCGCCCCAGCGAGCGACCGAACGCCATCGGCTGAGGCAACTGCAAGCACTCATCCGTACTACCACTTCGTGAGCCAGGTGAGTTGTCCAACGACCCGCATGTGCATGACCGGCGGCGGCGGCCTCTTGCTTTGGCGACAGAACCGTTGGACTGTACTGGCGCGGGCGCCGCGGTCTGGCCGGTACGCGGACGTGTCCTGCGTTACTGAAACTTATTGCGTCACAGTCGGTGAGCGTTCGCTTTACAGGGCTTTAGGCGCGGTGTGGAAGCGCGGAAGACTCACAAGTCTGTCGATGCCTTGGACACGCATACCCCTTTTCGGAGGCGTTTCCTGCCCATCCCGGACGTGGTGCCTAGCGGCCGGCATGGGCGCAGAGGCGTCTGGTAAGTCGTTCGAGTTCATCGACAAGTGGAACGGCGTCAGATGGACGACGACTCGCCTGCCGAACTTTGGCCGGTCCTGGTATCAGCCGGAAGACGTTTCCTGCCCGTCCGTGCGTCACTGCGTCGTGATCGCGTCCACGAGCGGCCACCGCCCGTTCTCTTTGACCTTCTCGTCGGGGAAGTGGACAACGCATAGAATTCGCGTTTTCAAAAGTGGAACGCTGCCCCTGACACTCGCGTGCGTTTCAATCCGCTGGTGCGAGATCACAGCCTATGGCGACTACGACGGCTCGTCTCAAGGCATAATGGAACATTGGAACGGCGCGCAATGGACGATGCAGCACGATGCGTTTATCGGCGCGGACGACAGTATGGACGGATTGATGTGCCGCTCGACCTCTTGGTGCATGGCGGTTGGATCCGATGGCACGAACACAGAGTTTCACTCCATTTCAGAGCAGTTCGACGGTGTGCACTGGCACGCTCTATCCGTTCCATGGAGCAAGTCGACGCCGCCTTCCCGAAGGCCGGAACTAAGCACAGTCGACTGTCCTACGGCGACGTACTGCTTTGCGATGGGCCACCACGGCGACTTCGAGCATCCCGTAGCTGATGCGTACACCTGGGATGGCTCCGCATGGACACGAATCCCAGTGCTTGTCGGTTCGTGAGTCGCTGCGGATTCTTGCCCTCGGGTACCGCTCCGTTGTTGCGACCAGTCCGCGGCGAGTCCGCGAGAGGCGGACTAAGGCACGCAACGCCCGAGTACGCAAGCCAGGCCGCGCGAGTCCGCAGAAATCCGCTATCCACAGGCCAGCTGAGCGAAATGCGTTAGCAAGCCTAGGGCGACGTCCGTCTGCACCCGATGCCCCAAATTCTTGGCCTCGAGGGGCAGGAACGCCCAGCGGTCCTTGAGTCAGGAGGGCTCGAACTTGCACCTACGAATTAGGAGTCCGTGAGTCCACGTGGGCGCACATATGCGCTGTGTGTCTCGAGTACTGACCGACCTTTAGCGAGCCCATAGTCGGCGATAGCGAGCCGGTTGTCGGTGTCAGGCAAGCTTTGCGATGGCCGGTACGGGTTCGCGGGCAGTGAACCGCAACTGGGTGATCGTCTCGCCGGCGGCCCAGGCGTTGAACGCCTTCACGTACAGGGCGACGTGTTCGCGGGTATCACGGCGACGCTGCACCACCCCGGCCTGCTTGCGGGCCATCGCGAACATCGTCCTGCGGAACACCAACCGCGGGTCGTTCTTGGCCAGCCCGGCACCGTCAATGACCCCCTCGTGCCACTCGGCCAACTCGGCCAACCTCGCCTTCCTACCCGTGTTGGCCTGCTCCACCAAATACGCCGCCGCACCGGCCGCGGACTTGATCATCCCGGTCTCGCTGGCGACCCGCTCCCCGACCGCGATGAAATCCCGGATCTTCGGGTGGGCTTCGAGGGTTTGCACGATCTGATGGTTCGTCACCGCGGCCGCACCACCGGACCACGACGCGTCGGGCCGGTTCTCGTACTGCCACACCGTGCGCACCATCGCCGCCAGCAGTGTCGAGGACTTCTCCCCCTCGATCGCCAACACATCCGCGGCGGTGCGCTTCTTGCCGGTGTCCAGCACATCGAAGGTGTCCGCCTCGACATCGGTGAACACCGTCATCTCCACCGCCACATCCGCCTCAACCACCGCGGCCAGGCGGTGCTGGCCGTCGACCAGCACCCCGCGGGTGTCGAACGCGACGCCCTGATGGGTCACCAACCAGTCCCCGCGCCGCATCGCCTCCGCGAACCCCCGCACCGTCGAGCGCGACAACGGCCGGTTCGCCGTGTTCGCCGCCAACATCTCCGCCGCCTTGACCGGCGTGACCTTCACAACCCTGCTCCGCAAACCAGACACCCCAAAGAATTCGACAGCCGCGACCCGGCGGGGCACGGCCACATCACTATCCCGCACCACCCGCGCCGTCATCACGCGCCGTCAGCACCAGACCCATTACACGCACACCAGTCACGATCACAACCGGTCCGACCGACCCAGACGTCGCCACCACCGACGTTGGCTCCGACGTCCCTGGCACTAGCTCGCGATCTTCACCGCCAGTCAATATGCACGGGATGGCAGCTGCCCCCTCCGGACGGCTCCCAGGCTGTCTCGTCCGCTCTCGCACGCCGCCCCTCTATGCGCCTCACGGCCGGTGCACGAAGGTTTCCAGGGACGAACGTCAGCTCCTGATCCAACGACCGGATCTGCTCTGACCATCAAGATCAACCGACCGGACGCTTCCATGTGTGTCAAGTGGTCATGGCGGCGGTGAGGGTGCGGTAGAGCTCGCGGGTGATGTAGCGCTTGATTACGCGGCGGATCTCTCGGCTGGTCTTGCCTTCGGCGGTGCGGCGGGCGACGTAGGCGCGGGTGCGCGAGCAGCTGCGCATGCGGACCATGGCGATGGTGTGGATGGCGCGGTTGAGCGCGCGGTCGCCGCCACGGTTGAGCCGGTGCCGCACGGTCTGGCCGCTGCTGGCCGGGATGGGGCTGGTGCCGGCCAGCACGGCGAATGCCGCGTCGTTGCGCACGCGGCCGAGGTGGGAGAACGACACCACGACCTGGGCGGCGCTGACCGGGCCGATCCCGGGCCGCTCGGTCAACCCTGGTGCGATCTGGTCGACGAGCTCGTGCAGCTCGCGCCGGTTGGCCTTCAACGCCTTGGTGGTCTCGCGCACGGCGAGAGCGAGGCGACGGATCTCGCCGTGCCGTACTGCCTGCAGCCGGTCGGCGTCGGCGGGCAGGCGGCGACGCGCGAGCCGACTCAACGCCTGGTCGGTGAACGCGGCCCGGCTGGCGTCACGGTCGCGGTCATCGCCGGACAGCAGCAGCGCCCGCAGCCGGTTGATCTGCCCGGCGCTCGCGGTGACCATCTCCTGCCTGGCAGCCAACAGGATTCGCAACGCCTCTCGTGGCCCGTCGGAGCGTGGGGTCGGCAGGTTGTCGACGTCTTGCCGCAGCGCGAACAGCACCGCCAGGTGCGCGTCGATCGCATCGGACTTGCCGCGCCCGCGCCGGTCCTTGCGGTCTGGCTGCTCACACTCGAGCACCTGCAACCCTGCCGCGGTCAACGCCCGGGCCAGCCCGATGCCGTAGCTGCGGGTGCCCTCCACCGCGGCCACGATCTGCGGGCCCGGGGCGTGCTCGGCAATCCATCTGATCAGGCGGGTGAACCCGGCCGTGTCATTGGCGAGTCGTTGGCGATCTGGACACGGGCGATCACCGCCCCAGTCGGTCCTGCCAGTTCTGCCGCGTGGGTGTCGCGGTGCGTGTCCACCCCGACGACCGCATCAACCACCTCGGCCAACATCGGCACCGGCGTCTCCTTTCGGTGATAGGAAAAGGGCAGTCGGCACCGGCCTGGAAGCGATCACCGAGTGGCACATCTGTGACGGGTCACGCCACTGCCAACAGCAGAGGCGGACAGGCTTCTGATCAGGCCAACGAAGTGGGCCAGGCCGGTGCCGGCGACCGATCGGACGAGTCCGGTCCATGGCACGCCCCGCACACAACGAAGCGGCCAGATCGGCCGAGAGTCACGAGCGATCACCGACACCGAACCTGCAGCATTCCCTTCCAGAAATGCCGCACCAACACTCACAGATCGGCCGATCTCCGGTAGGGCAGCGCCGCAACGCCCCAGACGTGTCGACACGTCATACTCACCGAGAAGATGGGAGGGCGGATGGACAGGCGTGCCGGTTTCGTTGTGGTGGCGCTGGTCGGCGCCTTGGGGGCCTGCTCGTCAGAGCCGGCGACGCTGGACTCAAGTACAGCTAGTTCGTCCCACCGCGCTGAGGGCGCCAGGCTGGCGAAGCATTCGGTGCGCTCTCATCCGCCGACGGTGGTGGCGTCGCCTCCAGCGCCACCCTTCGGGTACTGCGGCGGACTCCAGACGACTTCGGACGCGAGCTACATAACCACGAGTGGCGAGGCCGTCGCACTCGTCGAAGCTGACACTGACGGGCAGGCGAAACCGATCCCGCATGTAACCCGTCTCATCGAGCGAAATCCCGTAACGGATGTTCGCATTCTTGCTGGCTCGCTCCCGGGCAGCCCGCTGTCGGAGATCGACTCGCCGCCGCTCAAGCCCGGGCGCTATCTCCTCGTGGTCGGTGGCGGCAAGGGCGGCTACTTCGTTTCGATGGCCAACTACGGCACCTACGCCGTCCACGGACGCCACGCTTACCGGACGTGCTACGACTACTCCGGGGCGCCGCCCCACCTCGTTCGGCACGGGATCACCACGATCTCCGGGTTGATAGACCTGTTCTCGCGCGCCCTCAAGTAGCCAACGAGCGCGCGAAGAAACTGGCCCAGCAGGCCGTGCACCGGTCCCCTCCGGACTGACGCGAAGCGGCACCGACGGGCGTGTCAGATCGGATGTGTGTGTGTCAACCGGTCATGGCGGCGTTGAGCGTTAGGTAGAGCTTTCTGGTGATGTAGCGCTTGATGGCGCGACGGATCTCACGGCTGGATTTGCCGTCGGCAGTGCGGCGTTCGACGTAGGCGCGGGTGCGGGTGCAGCTACGCATGCGGGTCACGGCGATGGTGTGGATTGCACGGTTGAGTGCCCGGTCGCCGCCGCGGTTGAGCCGGTGTCGCACGGTTTGGCCGCTGTTGGCTTCGATGGGGCTGGTGCCGGCGAGTTTGGCCGAACGCGGCGTCGTTGCGGACCCGGCCGAGATGGGAGAACGAGACGACGACCTGGGCGCTTTGTTTGCGAAGTCGTAGCGCACAAAACTTCTTGGGCCACGCTTTTGGCTGAGTCGTCGGTCAGATACCTGCACGCTCGCCCAAGTTCCAGAAGTTCGCGCTCAGCACCAAGGTCACGCGGCTACTAAATCAGAAACGTCCGACACCTTAAGGAGGTGGATCCAGTCGCGATAGCCAGAACGCCGGCCGGGCGCCGACCGCACTGGGAGGGTTGTGCGTCGGCCCGGCAGCCCGAGACGGACTATTCCGACATCACCGATGAGCCACGACCTCCGCCTGTACGACCCCGCATGTCGAGCGGGATCGTTTGGCGACGGGGCGCTCGACGGCCAGGATGATCTCGATGGCCGCGAGGCGGGCGTCCGCCTCGTTGTCCAGGTAGCCCTCACGCATGAGTTGTTGGGCGAGTTCCTCGATGGGTGAAGTCATCGGCGCACCTTGCTGGGTGTGTTGCGGCGGGGGTTTGGGCGTTCGACGGGGGCACCAGCTGTCTCACGCTATGCAAACACTCTGGATTCAGTGAGCGCCGAGGTACCAGGGTCCAAGGTCCTGGCCTCAGGACGACGGATGTCGTTACCATCCGCAGGTACCGGCGCCGCGAGGCTCCGCGACCGCAACTGCGGTGGTACGTGGGAGGTTCACCGTGGGCGGGCGGCGATCGCATCCCTCGCGGCGTCGGCACGGTTTCGGATCATAGGGTCCGCACCGGTCAACAGAGGGTAAGACCACCCTCACGCTCCGCCAGAGCTAGAACCCGTTCGCTTTAGGCGAGACGCATTGGTATCGGCACGCCAAGATCGCGGAACCACGTTCCGGTGCTCGCGACCTATGCGGGCGCGCCGGCCTCACCAGGCTCGGACTGCGTCGTCGCCGTCTTGTGCGTGGGCCTGGTGGCGCCGCCGTCGCGTTCGGTCGGCATGGCGGCCGTCGCAGCGAGCACCTCGCTGGCCGCGAGGCGTGCCTCCTCCTCGGTCGACACGTAGCCATCGGCCAAGAGCTGCCGCGCCAGCTGTTCGAGGCGCTCGTCAGGCAGCGGAGCCTTCGTCACGGAAATCATCATGACCGCCCGTCGTGGGTGACTCCACTCGAAACGCAGTAATCCCGGGGGTCCCGTGGTTCCGGCCCCCGCACCCACCACGCCCTACGTCGTTCAGCCGGCGCCGCGCGCCTTGCGGTTCGCGTGCCAGGTGGCCATGCGCACGGACTGGAAGAGCCGTGCTTACCCTGAGACAACGACTTCATTTGCGCAGCGCCCTACCGGATCTCCGCATATTGTCATGATCCAGCCGAGTGAGGTTGCTTGATCCGCGCTGTCCGGTCCGGCTCGTGATCGAGCTCCGCGGTGTGACGGTGAGCGATATGAGCCTGCTACTCAGGCTGGCGCGCGCGTTCTACGACGAGGACGGGTTCGCGACGACGGATCCAGAGTTGGAGCGGAACTTCGAAGTGTTACTGGGCGCCGACAACGCTCACCTCGTGCTCGCGGCGGTCGACGGCTCGGTGAGCGGATTCGCGCTGACCACGACCACCTTCATTCTCGAATCAGGAACGGTCGCGGAACTACAGGATCTGTACGTCGCTCCAGCCGCCCGCGCCAACGGGGTCGGTACGGTCCTCATTGACGACGCGACGCGATGGGCGCAATCGCAGTCGGCGACCTTGTTGGAGATAGTGATCGCGCCGAACGGACAGGACGTCTCCCGCTTGTTCGACTATTACCGAACTCGCGGCTTTGTCGACGAAGGACGCCGCATACTCGCTCGTCCGCTGTCGCGGCCGACCTCGCCGTAACACGGCCATCTCGCTCCGTTGTCCGGCAGTCGACCGGTTCTGCCGCCGATAGAGCGCACTCATCGGACGATGACCAGACGGGCGTGCGAACGGGCCATGATGATCGAGTGTGGACATTCGTAGAGCCTGCCTACGCTCAGTCAGATGACAGTCCTATTCCTGGTTTCCCGGAGTTGCCGACCCTCGCTCGCGGTAGCCGCCTGCTCGCGGCGGGCATCGCTATCCGCGCAGCGCACGTGAGCGTGGTCCAGCGTCCGTCGGATGGCCACGCGCACGACCCGCGCGAGGTTGGCCCTGGCGCAGGGGTGTTCGGGTTGCACCGCTACACGATGGCCGGGGCCGCAACCTTTGTTGAGACCGAGCCGCAGCACAACGACGCGGGCTTCGCGAACAACTTCGCCATCACCACGGCGACCCAAGCTTTCCTCGTCACACCCCGGCAGCCGCCGGAAGGGCTCGCGGAAGGATCGGCCGTAGTCGTCACCGGTTACGCCGAGGCGATCGGCCCGCACTTGCAC
>DASXJI010000348.1:0-8740 GCA_036497495.1 Mycobacterium sp. | reverse complement strand
GGCGATGTCAACGTGGTCGAGTCCTATGTGTCCTATCTGCGTCGCAAGGTCGACACCGGTGAGAAGCGTCTCCTTCATACGCTGCGTGGAGTCGGCTATGTGCTGCGGGAGCCTCGCTAACCGCCGATGCCGCGCCAATTTCGGATCGAACTGCCGCTGCGCGTTGCGCTGGTCGCCGCCACCCTGTTGCTGGTCGCGTGCGGCCTGACAGCGTCGGGCATCGCGGTGACCTCGATCCTGCGCCAGCACCTGATCCAGCGGGCCGACCAGACGCTGGAGGAGGCTTCTCGTGGCTGGGCGCAGGCCCCGAAAGGCGCGCTGAAGGTGCCACACGGGGCCAACCTTGACCGGCCGCCGTCGAATTTCTATGTGCGCAGCGTGACTTCGGACGGGCAGGGCCGGATCGTCATCAACGACCGGCGCGCCGAACCCGTCTTGCCGGCCGACAACGATGTTGGTCCCGAGCCGACGACTGTCGGATCGGTCGACAATTCCGGTGTGCAATGGCGGGTGGTGTCGGTGCACGGGCCCAATCGACTGGTCACCGTGGCCTATGACCTGTCCGAGATCCAGCACACGGTCCGTTCGCTGGCCTGGTTGCAACTCGGCATCGGTGTGGCCGTCCTGCTGGTCCTGGGACTGGCCGGTTCGTGGGTGGTTAACCGAAGTCTGCGACCGTTGACGGAGGTCGAGCAGACCGCCGCCGCGATTGCCGCCGGTCAGCTGGATCGCCGTATTCCCGAACGTGATTCGCGAACCGAAGTCGGCCGGCTTTCCGCGGCGCTCAACGGCATGCTTGCTCAGATTCAGCAGGCGTTGGCGTCATCGGAAGCCTCAGCGCAAAAGGCGCTTAGTTCCGAGAATCGGATGCGCCGCTTCATCACCGACGCGAGCCACGAACTGCGCACACCGTTGACCACCATGCGCGGTTTCGCCGAGTTGTACCGACAGGGCGCCGCACGCGACATGGAGATGGTGATGTCGCGGATCGAAAGCGAGTCCCGCCGGATGGGTCTGCTCATCGACGACCTGCTGCTGCTGGCCCGGCTGGACGCCCAACGCCCGATCGAGCGCAAACTGGTGGATCTGCTGGCGCTGGCCACTGATGCCGTACACGACGCACGGGCGGTCTCGCCCAATCGAACGATCACCATCGACGTGGTGGACGGGCCCGGTACGCCCGAGGTGCTGGGCGACGAGGCCCGGCTCCGTCAGGTTCTCGGCAACTTGATGGCCAACGCCCTGCAGCACACCCCGGAAAGCGCGGACATCATCGTGCGGGTCGGCACCAACGCTGAAGACGCGATTCTGGAGCTCGTCGACGAAGGTCCCGGTATGAGTCGAGAAGACGCACAGCGGGTATTCGAGCGGTTCTATCGCACCGACTCGTCGCGTGCGCGTAGCAGCGGCGGGAGCGGCCTGGGGTTGTCGATCGTCGATTCACTGGTGCACGCCCACGGTGGAACCGTGAACGTCACCACGGCGCCCGGGCAGGGGTGCCGCTTCTGCGTCAGCCTGCCGCGTATCGTCGACGTCCCCGCACGGGCAGGATCGGCCGGGTAAACAGTAGGCTCCCGACGATGGCGACTCCCAACAACGATTCAACCGGCGGTGAGGACTCCGTGCCCGCGATCGCCGCATTGTTCGAGGCCGAAAGGGCCGAGGTGCAAAACGTTCTCGGACATGCTCTGTCGCTGGTCAGCATCCTGGTGGCCTATTCCACCGTGGTCGGCGCGGTATGGGCGACCAGACCGGACACTGTCCCGCACGCTCTCATTCCGGTTGTCCCGGTGCCTGCGTTGCTGGTCATCGCCTGGCACTCGCAGTTGAACAGTCGGGTATACGCGCACAATCAGGCGATCGTCGTACTCGAGCAGAAGCTGCTGGATCACATCCCCAGCATCAGGTATCCGACCAGGTTGTGGCTCGGCCACACCAGTGGACGGTTAGTCAACGAGATCCCAATACTGTTGAAAGAAAAGAGATATGCGATCGCTGCCGCCTCGATCATCACGTACGGTGGGTTCCTAGCCATCGTGCTGGCGCTGACAGTCGCAAGTATCGTGGTGCCGATCTTTGTCAACCACGACTGGCAAGAGCTCGCCGGGACGATGTCGGTTGTGTATGCGGTCGTGTTCGTCCTACTCGCCGCTTCGTACAAGTCCACGTTCGGGATCAGCATCGACACGATGGACGAGTGGGCCAAATCGGCCCATACGTCGTTTCCCGCTCTATTCAGGACTCAGCACAATTATCGGGAACGAGGCTGAGCGCCAGGCATTAGCTCAACTCGGCAAGTGCCGCTGTGATTTTCGCCTGCGCCTCGTCGAGGGATTCCGCAGAGGGGTTGCGGTCGACGTTGGCGAAACCGAAATCGCTGAGGCTGCGAGTCGGGAAGACGTGGACGTGCAGGTGCGGTACCTCGAGCCCGGCGATGATCACCCCGGCGCGGTCGGCGTCGAATGCCCGGCAGACAGCCTTGCCGACCAGTTGAGCGACGGACATGATCCGGCCGAACACCGGCGGGTCGATGTTCTGCCATTGATCGATCTCGGCTCGCGGCACCACCAGGGTGTGTCCCTGGGTCATCGGCTCGATGGTCAAGAAGGCAACGACGTCGTCGTCCTCGTAGACGAACCGGCCGGGCACTTCGCCGTTGATGATCTTGGTGAAGATAGTTGTCATAGGCGCCGCTCCTCCTCGTCACTTTGCCCCACATCGTCGCCGACGCGAGCCATCGCTTCAGCATAGGTTGCGCTGCGAACGCCTAGGCGGCGCCGCCGTCGAGTAGCGCGGCAATCTCGTCCACTGTCCACGGCGGTGCATCGTGGTAGTCGCGGTAGCCGATCAGATCGGGCGTCGCCTTGGGAAACCGGCCCACGAAACCGCCTGAGGCAGCGAAGATTTCGCCGGTGAGATGCTCGGCGAGATCGCTGGCCAGATAGACGTAGGTCGGCGCGGCGTATTCCGGTCCAGCAACGTCCAGTGCACCCCGCATGGAGACTTCGTCGAGCAATCCTCGCCGGTGCAGATCGGTGATGTGGCCGACATAGCCCGGCCCGGTGGACAACCGGGTCTTGGCGCCGGGGCACACCACGTTGGCCCTTACGCTATGTTCCTTCAGTTCGGCGGCGATCGCCAGAGTGAGGCTGTTGACCGCGCCCTTGCCGGCCGCATAGCCGGTGCCGCCGTAGTCGCCCAGGAACGCGAACGAGCTGCTGTTGACGATGCTGCCACCGCCCTGCGTGACCATCTTGGGTCCGGCGGCCCGGCAGGTGGCGAACACCGTGCCCAGATGCGCGTCGAGCAACTCGGCGAACTGCGCCGAGCTGATATCGAGGATGGATGAGCCCGGCGGTTCGGCGATGCCGGCGCAGTTGATCAGAATGTGGATGCCGCTGAACTCGTCAATGCACCTGTCCACCAACGATTCTGCGATCTGCTGATCCGACGGCGACCCGGGATGGGCGACGGCACGCCCGCCGGCGGCAGTAATGGCTTCCGCGGTGGAGTTGGCAGCGTCGGCGTCTCGGCCGTTGACCACCACACCGGCGCCGTGCTGCGCCAGCAACGCCGCGACAGCCGCGCCGATGCCCCGCGACCCGCCGACCACGACCGCGCCGCGGCCGGCGAGCAGTGAGGTCACTCCTCGTTGCCGAAGGTCATCATGTCGAGGTTCCAGTAGCCGCGCATGTGCGCGATCAACCCGGCGTCGTTGACGCGGTAGGTGAACACGCCTCGCACGCTGCTGGTGATCCCATTGTCAAACTTGCTGCGCAGCACCAAGATATGCGCGACCTCGTTGGGGTCGCTGGACGGAAATGTCTCCTCGCAGGTGATCTGCAACTGGTTGGCAGCGACGTTGGTGTCGTAGAACTCGGCGACGTCGTCCTTGCCCCGCGCGCCGGTGCCGTCGGGGTTGGTGACGGACTTGCCGATCGGATCTTCGACCACCACGTCGTCGGCCATCAGGGCCAGCCAGCCCTCCCGGTCGTGGGCCTGGACGCAGCGCCACGATGACTGGGAAGCGGCGAGTGCGGGGGACTTTTCAGCGGTTTCGGCCGACATGATGTTTACCGGTCGGCGTCGGTGTAACGGATGACGCCGCGAATGTTCTTGCCGTCCAACATGTCTTTGTAGCCGTCGTTGATCTGCTCCAGCTTGTACTGGCGGGTGATCATGTCGTCGAGGTTGAGCTTGCCGGCTTTGTACATCGACAGCAGCTGGGGGATGTCGTACTGCGGGTTACCGCCACCGAAGATGGTGCCCTGCAAGTTCTTTTGCATCAGGGTCAGCATCGCCAGGTTCAGGGTGACATTGGTGTCCACCAGGCTGCCGATGGCGGTCAGCACGCAGGTGCCGCCCTTCTGGGTCAGGATCAGGTAGTTGTCGACGTCGGCGCCGTGCAGCTCGCCGACAGTGACGATCACTTTGTGGGCCATCAGGCCGTAGGTCACTTCCATCATGCCGCCCATTGCGGCGAAGATGTCGGGGTAGACGTGCGTCGCGCCGAACTTCAGGGCCTGGTCGCGCTTCCACTCGACCGGGTCGATCGCGAAGATGTAGCGCGCCCCGGCAGTGACGGCTCCCTGCAGCGCTGCCATGCCGACCCCGCCGACGCCGACGATCGCCACATCTTGACCCGGCCGGATGTCGGCGGTGCGGACCGCCGAACCGTAGCCGGTGGTAACGCCGCAACCCACTAGCGCGGCGACCTCAAACGGCACCGACTGGTCGATCTTTACGACCGAACTCTTGTGCACAACCATGTACGGCGAGAACGTCCCCAGCAGCGTCATCGGAAAGACGTCCTTGCCGCGGGCCTGGATCCGGAACGTGCCGTCGGATACCGCCGCGCCGTTGAGCAGCCCGGCACCCAGGTCGCACAGATTGCGCATGCCGGCCTGACAGGTCGGACAGTGGCCACAGGACGGGATGAACGACAGCACCACATGGTCGCCCGGTGCGATGTCCTCAACGCCGGGGCCGACTTCGGTGACGATGCCCGCGCCCTCGTGGCCGCCGAGAACCGGGAAGCCGCCCATCGGGATGCCGCCGGTCACCAGGTGATGGTCGGAGTGGCACATGCCGGCCGCCTCCATCTGGATCTTGACTTCGTCCTTCTGGGGGTCGCCGATCTCGATTTCCTCGATCGACCACGGCTGGTTGAACTCCCAGATCAGCGCGCCTTTGGTCTTCACCCTGAACCTGCTTTCGTCATTGAACGTCGGTTTAGCACGGCCCGAGCTCCACGCAAGCAACCGCTTGGTTGAGTGTAGGTCAGCCGGTGATCCGGGTCACCAGGGGAGCCGGATGTGATCACCAGATGGGGACCGGAGCCTGTCCCAGCGGGTAGTAGCCGGGCAGCTTCTCACCGGCCACGCTGCGCGCGATGCGGTTCTGCATCCCGTCGCTGAGGTCGCCGGATTCGATCAGGTTCCCGAACATCTTCGCGACGTGCCCGAAGTCGAAGAAGTCGCGCTGCCACTCGATCAGCTCGTCGTCGTTGAGGCGGAACCAGCTGCCGCCGATGCCGTAGATCTCGTCCTGGCTGCCGTCGGCCTTGTTGACGATCTGCTTCCAGAACCCGACGATTTCGCCCTGCTTGTCGTCGATCAGGACCTTCTGGTACTCGTACACCCAGTTCTCCAGGCCTTCCATCTCCAGGCCCAGCGCGACGTCGCGGATCTCGTCGACCCCAACGCACATCACGTCTTCTTTGGGGCCGATGTTCCAGCCGTAGGTCGCCTCGGGAGCGTAGAAATCTCCCAGCGGTCGCCAGTCGCCTGCCTTCTCGCAGTCCTTGTTGGCCTGCAGCCAACGGTCGACCCATGCCTCGAGTTTTTCGCGTGAGTGTGACGCCTTAGACATTTTGAGCCAGTCTCCTTAATCTTCTTGGATCAATAGGGCTTGGGTGGGGCACATTTCGACCGCTCGCTCGACTTCATCGCGGGCCTCGTCAGGGGGTTCGGCGTCGAGGATCTCGACCTTTCCGCGTTTGGGCACCCGGAAGTAGTCCGGTGCCTCCAGTTCGCACATGGCGTGGCCTTGGCATAAATCCAAGTCGACTCCGACCCGGTATCCCATGATCAGCTCCCGTTACGTCGGCGGTAACGCGCCTTCGCCGGCCGGGCCAGCTGCACAACCATCTTGGAATGGTCGTTGTGGTAGCTGTCGGCGGGCTGCGCCATCTCGAACTCATACTCGCGCAACAGAACCGAGAAGATCGCCTTGATCTGCATCTGCGCGAAGGCGGCTCCGACGCAACGGTGCCGGCCGGCGCCGAACGGGATCCAGGTCCACCGGTTGACGATGTCGGCCTGCTCGGGCTTGTTGTACCGGTCGGGGTTGAAGGCATTGGCCTCGGGGAAGTCCTCGGGGATCCGGTTCGATATCGCGGGAGAAGCCGCGACGAAGTCACCCTTGTGGATCGGGAAGCCCTGAACCTCGAATTCGCCCTGGGCCACCCGCATCAAAATAATCAACGGTGGGTGCAGCCGCAGGGTCTCCTTGACCACGTTGTCCAGCTTGGGAATCTGGCGCAGCGCATGGAAACTCACCTCTTGGCCGTCGGAGTACAGATCCTCGAGCTCGGTGAGTACCTCGGCGTAGGCCTCGGGATGGCGTATCAACTCGATCAACGTCCAGGCCGATGTGCCGGAACTGGTGTGGTGCCCGGCGAACATCAACGAGATGAACATCCCGGTGACCTCGTCGGCGGAGAACCGGGGAATACCCTCCTCGTCCTTGATCGACACCAGCACGTCGAGCATGTCGCGGTCGGCCTTGTCGGTGGGCGGGTTGGCGATCCGGTCGTTCATGATCTCCTGAACCACCGCAACCAGTTTCACGCGAGCATCGTCGCGGCGCTGGAAGCTCTCGATCGGAAGATACGGATCGACGTAGCACAGCGGATCGGTGCCGCGCTCCAGCTCGTGGTAGTACTCGGCGAACCGGTGGTCGAGCTGTTCGCGGAATTTCAGGCCGATCAGGCAGGCCGTCGACGTGTAGATGGTCAACTCGGAAAAGAAGTCGAGCAGCTCGATCTCGCCCTCGTCGCCCCAGTCGGCGATCATCTTCTTGACTTCGCCTTCGATGGTGGCGGCGTGGCCTTTCATCTGTTCGCCCCGCAAGGCGGAGTTGTGCAGCATCTCCTTGCGGCGCTCGGGGCTGGCGTCGAACACCACACCCTTACCGAAGATCGGCGTCATGAACGGATAGGCCTCGGCCTGGTCGAGATCCTCGTCGGCGGAGCGGAAGAAGAACTCGTTGGCTTCGGCGCCGGAAAGGAAGATGACGTGCTTGTCGACGAGCTGGAACCAGCCGACGTCGCCGCATTCGTCGCGGATCCGCTGCATCAAACCGATTGGGTCGGTTCGGAATTCCTCGAGGTGGCCGTGTTCTTCGGCGCCGCCGGAAACCCGCGGCACGATTGCAGTTGTCATGTGCTCACTCCTCCTCGGCGCTCGTTGCGCGCCGCGTCGTATCGCGAAGTCATGACGGCATCCCCTCTTCACCGAGTGCGAGCTTCTGGCGATCACTGTTGTCGGCCAACGGGGCTTCGGGCTGAAGCTCCATGTTTGCGATGAACCCGCCGCGCGGTGTCTCGGCGACGAACGTGATGGCTCGTCCCAGGTCTGCGGCCCGCAGGAAGTAGTCGTGGCGAGCCTGGCCCCACTTGGCCCAGTCCTCCAGCGCGGGACCGATCTTCTCGGCCGGCAGGCTCCAGCCCATCGCTGTCTTCGTGGGGCCGGGGTGCACGATCGACGCCCGCACACCGGTGCCCTCGAGCTCCATCTGGAAGTTGGTGACCATTGCGAGCAGCGCCGCCTTTGCGGCGCCGTAGGCCCCCATGTGCGGGCGCTGGCGCAGCGCGACATCGGAGCCGACGAAGATGAGGTCACCGCGCTGGCGCTCGAGCATGCCCGGGAGCACTGCGGTGGCCAGCCGGTTGGCGCCGACGAGATGGATCTGCAGCTGCGAGTCGAACTCGTCGGTAGTGATCTCGGCGAGTTTGCCGAAGTAGGTGTCGCCCGCGCCGGCCACCAGCACCTCGATATCGCCGAGTGCTTCCACCGACTGTGCGACAAAGGATTTCACTGAGTTTGGGTCGGTGACGTCCAGGCGGAAACCGACTGCCTCACCGCCGTCGGCGTTGATCTTACCGACGATGTCGTCGAGTTTCTCGACCCGGCGGGCACCCAGGGCGACCGGGAAACCGTGTGCGGCGAGTTCGATGGCCGCGGCCTCACCAATGCCGGAGGAGGCGCCGGCGACGATGGCAGGCCGGCGTTCGGGCAGGGGTTCAAAGCGGGGCATTCAGCGGACCTCCACGGTCATGGGTAGGTGAGCGAATCCGCGGACATTGCTCGAATGGACGCGGACGGCGTTGGCCTCGTCCACTTGATACCCGCGGATTCGCTTGAACAACTCGGTGAGGGCGACCCGGGCCTCCATCCGCGCCAAATGGGCGCCGAGGCAGAAGTGCGCGCCACTGCCGAAACTCAGTAATTTGGAACCGATGTCGCGGCCGATTACGAAATCGTCGGCATTCCCGAATACGCGTTCGTCGCGGTGCCCCGAACCGGGTAACAGCAGCAGCACGTCGCCCTCGGGAATCGTGGTGTCGTAGAGGGTGAGCTCGCCGGACACCGAGCGGGCCAGGATCTGACTGGAGGTGTCGTAGCGCAGGGTTTCCTCCACCCACAGCGGCACCCGGGACAGATCGTCGAAGACCGGC
>DASXJI010000347.1:0-4053 GCA_036497495.1 Mycobacterium sp. | reverse complement strand
GGCGATGTCCGGGTTTCGAAGTTCCACGTCAACACGCTGCCCGGACGGCACATCCCGAAGCTGCGCCAGGTTATCGGCTGCGTCTTCCAGGACTTCCGGCTGCTGCAGCAGAAGACGGTGTTCGAAAACGTCGCATTCGCGCTCGAGGTGATCGGGAAGCGGCCCGACGTGATCAACCGGGTGACGCCCGACGTGCTGGAGATGGTGGGGCTGTCCGGCAAGGCCGGCCGGCTGCCGCACGAGCTCTCCGGCGGGGAGCAGCAGCGGGTGGCCATTGCCCGCGCGTTCGTCAACCGGCCGCTGGTCCTGATCGCCGACGAGCCCACCGGCAACCTCGACCCGGAGACCAGCAACGACATCATGGATTTGCTGGAGCGGATCAACCGCACCGGCACCACCGTGCTGATGGCTACCCACGACCACCACATCGTCGACTCGATGCGGCAGCGCGTCGTGGAGCTGTCCCTGGGCCGGTTGGTACGAGACGAACAGCGCGGCGTTTACGGGATGGACCGTTAAGTGCGCTTCAGCTTTCTTTTCAACGAGGTCCTGACAGGTCTTCGTCGCAACGTCACCATGACGGTCGCGATGATTTTGACCACCGCAATCTCGATCGGATTGTTCGGTGGTGGCCTGCTGGTGGTCCGACTGGCCGACCACTCACGCAGCATCTATCTCGACCGGGTCGAGACGCAGGTCTTTCTCACCAACGACATTTCGGCCGACGACCCCAACTGCGAGAGCGCGCCGTGCAAGGCGCTGCGCGAGAAGATCGAGAAGCGCGACGACGTCAAGTCGGTGCGATTCCTCAATCGGCAGGACGCCTACAACGACGCCATCCGCAAGATCCCGCAGTTCAAGGATCTGGCAAGCAAAGACGCGTTCCCGGCATCGTTCATCGTCAAGCTCGAAAACCCGGAGCAGCACGCGGAATTCGATGCCGCCATGCAGGGCCAGCCAGGGGTCGACCATCTGCTCAACCAGAAGGAGCTGATCGACCGGCTCTTTGCCGTGTTGGATGGCCTGTCCAACGCCGCCTTCGCCGTCGCGTTGGTTCAGGCGGTCGGTGCAATTCTGTTGATTGCCAACATGGTTCAGGTCGCTGCCTATACCCGCCGCACCGAGATTGGTATCATGCGGTTGGTCGGCGCCACCCGCTGGTACACCCAGTTGCCGTTCCTGGTCGAGGCCGTCGTCGCGGCGACGCTCGGCGTCGTCATCGCCATCGTCGGCCTCATGGTGGTGCGAGCGCTGTTCCTGGACAGTGCGTTGCGCCAGTTCTACCAAGCTCATTTGATCGCCAAGGTCGACTACGCCGACATCCTTTACATCTCGCCGCTGCTGCTGTTGGTCGGCGTCGCGATGGCCGGCGTCACGTCGTACGCGACGTTGCGCCTCTACGTGCGGCGGTAGCGGTGGCCAAGAAGCCGCCGAACAAATCTGCGCCGGGCCGGCAGATTCTGGCGACCAACCGCAAAGCTCGACACAACTACTCGATCCTGGATGTGTACGAGGCCGGGGTGGTTTTGCTCGGTACTGAAGTTAAAAGCCTGCGAGACGGAAAGGCGTCGCTGGCCGACGCATACGCAACCGTCGATGACGGCGAAGTCTGGCTGCGTAACCTGCACATTCCGGAGTATCACCACGGCAGCTGGACCAACCACGAACCGCGCCGTAACCGGAAACTACTTCTCCACAGGCACCAAATTGATGTACTCATCGGCAAAATCAAGGATGGTAACCTCGCGCTCGTTCCGTTGTCGCTGTATTTCTTTGAAGGAAAAGTCAAGGTGGAGCTGGCATTAGCGCGCGGTAAGCAAGCACACGACAAGCGGCAGGACATGGCGAAGCGCGACGCGCAGCGCGAAGTGATCCGCGAATTGGGCAGGCGATCCAAGGGCATGCGCTGATCGGCGCCGCGTACGCCCAGCTTTCTGCGGTCAGCTACGGCGTCAGCGATTTTGTTGGGGGAGTAGCTTCTCGGCGGGCGGCCGCGCTGCGCATCATGCTGGTGACGTACCCGCTCGCCACGCTGCTGCTGGGCATACTGGCCGTCACCGCCGGCGGACCGATCCGTCCGGGTGCCGTGCTGTGGGGTTCGCTCTACGGGGTGAGTCAGGCGATCGGCGTGTACTGGTTCTATGCGGCCGTGAGTGCTGGACCGATCTCGATGGTCTCACCGCTGGCCGCGGTACTCAACGCGGCTGTGCCGGTCGCCGTCGGCGTGGCGCTCGGCGAGCGACCCGGCGAGACGGCGTCGGCGGGCGTGGTGCTGGCGATGTTCGCGGTGATTCTGGTCAGCCGCGAATCGCCGGATGATGAAGATGTCCGGACGCACAAATTCACCAGCAAGGTCGCCTGGCTGGCAGTCGGATCAGGCGTGGCGTTCGGGCTCGACTTCGTACTGCTGCACCAGGCTCCGGTGGTGTGCCGAATGTGGCCGCTGTTTTTTGCCCGGGCCACGGCGACGGTGCTGGTGCTGGCGGTGGCCGCACTGAGCAACAATCTCCAGCTGCCGTCCAGCACGCCGTTACGGCTGGCGGCGGTAGCGGCGCTGCTCGACACGTGCGCAAACGTCAGCATGCTGCTGGCGATCCAGAAATGGATGCTGTCGTTGGCCAGCATCTTGATCTCGCTCTACCCGGCAACGACGGTCATCCTGGCGATCATCGTGTTGCGTGAGCGAGTGACGCGCTGGCAGGCCATCGGCATGGCATTGGCGGCGGTATCAGTAAGCATGATCGCCGCCGCATGACCTCGGTCTAGCATCAGGCGACATGGGCAGTATCACCATCCTCGACAAATCCGACGTGTTGTCGGGTCTATTCGGCACCTGGGACAGCCTGGATGCGTTGCTCAGCGGGTTGCCTGAGCAGCAATGGCAAACGCCGACGCCGCTGCCCGGCTGGTGTGTGCACAACGTTGTCGCCCACATCGTGGGCACCGAATCTGTGCTGCAGGGACTGGGTTCACCCGACGCTGATTTCGATGCCTCGACGCTGGACCATGTGCGAAACGACGTCGGAACGGCCAACGAGGCCTGGGTTCGTCACCTCAGTACCGAATCCGGCCCACAGCTTCTGGAGCGGTTTCGTTCGATAACCGCCGATCGTCGTAAACGCCTGACAGATATATCCGTCGACGACTGGAACGCACCTACGCCGACGCCGGTTGGCCTGGAGAGTTTCGGGCGATTCATGCGGGTGCGACTTTTCGACTGCTGGATGCACGAGCAGGACATCCGCGACGGCGTAGGCCTGCCGTCATCCGATGCGGAGTTGAGCGACCCGGGTGCGGGTCAGTCGTTGGACGAGATCGCCGCGACCATGGGCTACGTGGTCGGCAAACTCGGTAAAGCGCCCGAAGGGTCGCGAGTTGCCATCGAATTGACCGGACCGATGGCCCGGACCATCCGCGTCGCTGTCGACGGTCGTGCACAGGTGGTGGACGATTTCGGAGGATCAGATCCGACCACGACCATCCGCTCGGACGGCCTGCTGTTCACCCGGTTGGCCGGCGGGCGCACCTGCGACACGGCCGGCGTCGAACTCGGCGGCGACACCGCAGTCGGTTCGCGCATCATCGAGCATGTCAATTTCGTGATCTGAGCCGGGATGAATCGTCCCTGATCTGCTGTTGAATAACAGGTACTATTGATTGTCTTGCCGAAATTCGGCAGGGGTGCGAGGGGCTGAACGGTTTCGACTTCGCGCATCGAATCAAGGGAAGCGTGCCGGTGCAGGCAAGAGACCACCGTAAGCGTCGTTGCAACCAATTAAGCGCCGTTTCAACACAGCGCGACTACGCACTCGCTGCCTAAGCGACTGCGTGTCTGTCAGACCGGGAGTTCCCTCGGCCCGGACCCTGGCATCAGCTAGAGGGATCCACCGATGAGTTCGGTCGCGGGACTCATCGGGACACTTACAGCGACTGGGATCGTCATCTCGGCTGGTTCGCGTGACCGGGAGATCCGAGTAGAGGCATAGCGAACTGCGCACGGAGAAGTCTTGAGGGAATGCCGTAGGACCCGGGTTCGATTCCCGGCAGCTCCAC
>DASXJI010000346.1:0-4187 GCA_036497495.1 Mycobacterium sp. | reverse complement strand
CGACCGCAACGGCAACCTCTATGAACTGCGGAGCACCGAGATTGCCGGTGACACCGCGACGGATTACGACACCACCGGCCATTTCCTCGTCCTCTGCGAGGGAGACTTCGACCAAGAAGCCGTGTCAGAGGCGCAACTTCACGGAGCCGCTCTCGCATTCGCTTGGGCCGCCGAGAACTTCGGTATTGGGAGCACTACCTTGGCGGGCCACCGCGACTTCGCCCAGACCTCATGCCCGGGCGCGAACCTCTACACCCACCTGTCCTCAGGTGACCTCAAGCGCCGCATCGACGGTCTGCTTGCCTCCGGTGGAGTGAATCTCCAGCGCTTTTGCGGGCCCGATGCCACCGCACGAGTGGCAGCCATCGAGGCCGGCAACTAGAACAGCGCCAGAAGGTCCGCCCAAAAGTCGGTGCTCGCGCCGCTGCGAGTGCCGTGGATTCGGATAAAAGGCCTGAGTAAAGCATGTGCGTGGGCCAACAACGGCTCTCCCTATAGTGTCAATCGGACGGCCACCTCAGGGCGTCTGCTGCCGTGGCGCAGAGGCTGGCCTCCGCAAAAGGTGGCCAGATGCGCGCTTCGCGGGGAGCACGATCACCGGGATGGGCCCAATGGGCTTCGAAGACAAGGTCGGACCGATAATGTCTTGTTGTCGTTAACCGACTGATGGAGGCGATATGAGCTATCGGACAATCGTCGTCGGCACGGACGGCTCGGAGTCGTCATTGCGGGCAGTCGATCGCGCAGGCGCGATCGCGGCGCAAGTGAAGGCGAAGCTGGTCATCGCGAGCGCGCATCTCGACACTTCGGAAAAGGGCGGCTGGTCACGGCCACCCTCCCCCGATCGCTTGATTGACGGCAGGGCCGCCGACAGCCTCGGAGGCGCCGGTTACCGGATGCATGGGAGCGCGTCCGTATACGCGATCCTTCAGGACGCCCGCGAACGAGCGAAGGCCGCCGGCGCACATGACATCGAAGAGCAGGCCATTGTCGGCGCGCCGGTCAACGCGTTGCTGCATCTCGCCGAGGAGATCAAGGCGGACCTGCTCGTCGTCGGCAACTTGGGAGTGGGCACGGTCGCCGGCCGTCTCTTGGGCTCTGTGCCCGACACCGTTGCCCGCAAAGCCAAAGTCGACATCCTCATCGTCCACACCGTCGGATAGTTGCAAGCGGCAGCGCATTCCAAGCGGGAAGTCGCGAAAGGTGTTGGCGGCCTGAATATCCGGTGTCAGATCGTACCGATGCTGTCAGGTCAAAGCGCCGCTCCTATTAGCGCGAGAGGCAATATTCCCAGATCGGCAGCGAGCGGGATACCAATCGCGTCGACGGCGTTTCCAGCCGCGAGTTCGGTGGTGAAGACGTTGTAGTCGATTTCGGGAAGGGTGATGAACAACGCGGTGGCCACGTCCAGAGGCGGGAAGCCGGTGTGGGGCGGGAAGGTATCGAAAAGATCCTGCAAGGTCGTGGGCACGACTGAGAGAACCGACAATTGGGTACCGGGGAGGATATTTTCCAGTGTCGTACCGAGTTGGTCGGCCCAGGATGGCAACGAATACACGTAGTTGTTCGGATCGGTTAAATCCTTGATCGCGTTCGTGATCCCTTGCTGTAAGCCGTTGGCCAAAGCTTGCGGGACCTGCTCAAGGACACTGGAACTCGGCAAGAACCCCAACGTTGTGGGCACATCAGCATCGCCCTGACTCCAGCCACCCAAATAATTGTCGTCTACATTGCCGTAGCCCAGGTTCACCAACACCGACAAGTCCGGGTTCAGCAGATCCGCCAGCGGGTTGCCGATGAAGGGAATCAGTTGCAACGGGTCCAGCAGCGGCAGCGTGGTGACGGGAATCTCGTAGTAATTGGTCAAGGTGTCGGCCGCCGACGTCGGCAGTTGAATGGCGTCCGCGACCTGCTCGGCCGTGAGGCCCGGATAGGTGACGTGCTCGAACACGATGCCCAGCACGGCGTTGAGATCGGACAGCGGGTTGATCGGATACTGCGGGAAGTCGGCGAAACCGTCGTATTCGTGCGTGTAAACGTCGGTGGGGTAAAGGTCAGACGCTTCTGGTCCGCTGAACGTCAGCCCCAGGCTCGGGATGCTCGGCTGCGTGCCGGCCGGCAAGTCGAAGCGTTCCAACATGCCTCCGTTGGGGGCACTTTCATCACCGACCAACACGAAATGCACGTCATCACTGGGCACACCCTGGCTCGCAAGCTCCGGCTGCAACAGGGACGAGATCACCGCGCTCTGTGACCAACCGGAGACCACGACGGGGTTCGCGGCATCCACATCACCGGTGGCGATTTGGTTCAGGATCGCGGTGTCCAGGAGCTGTTGCCCCTCCGCTTCGGACTTGTCGAACGTCTCGGTAAAGGGACCGAGGAATGGGTAGAGCGCCTCGGGTGTGGACAAGACGTGCGTGGTGCCGGTGAAGTCCCGCGGCGCCAGGTACTCCGCGTCGATGGCATTCGCATAGGTCTGACCAGGCGTCTCGAGGCCACTGCCGCCCAGGATGAACGCCGTGCCATCCCCGAGCGGAGAATCCGCGGTGTCACCGCTAGTGAGCCGCACCGCGCGCACCTGCACGCCGGGTGACGGCGGGACCAGCGGTGGGACCGCGATGAGGCCGGCGCCTACGAGGGCAATGCCGAGGGTGCGGTGCGGACGAAGCATCAGGGGCCTCTCCCTTGGGGTGCGCAGCTGCTAGCGCACCGAGCAACGGTGAGCAGAATTACAGCACGACAGCCAACCACTGCGAAGCGCGATCGCCGAAAAGCTCAGCCACGCGTCGCAGCTACCAATTGCTCGGCGCGTAATCCTTGAGGAAGCAGCCGTGCAGATCTTCGCCGGCCTCGCCGCGGACGATTGGGTCGTATACACGAGCGGCACCGTCGACCAGGTCGAGCGGGGCATGGAAGCCCTCGTCGGCGAGCCGAAGCTTCGTCGGATGCGGACGCTCGTCGGTGATCCAGCCCGTATCGACGGCGGTCATCAGAATGCCGTCCTGCTGCAGCATCTCAGCGGCGCTGGTGCGGGTGAGCATGTTCAGCGCGGCCTTCGCCATGTTGGTGTGCGGATGCCCCGGCCCCTTGTACGCCCGGCTGAACTGCCCCTCCATTGCAGACACATTCACGACGTATTTGCGGCGAGAGCGCGAAGCGGCCATCGCCGGGCGAAGGCGACTCACCAGAATGAACGGCGCGGTCTGGTTGCACAGCTGAACCTCGAGCAGTTCCATCGCGTCGACCTCATGCACGCGTTGGGTCCAACTGTTGATGGGTGCGGTATCGGGTAGCAGGCCACCCGCGTCTATGGCGGTGCCCGCGGCGATCCGGTCTGGAGACGCGCTTCGGGCGGCGAGGGCCAGTTCAGTTACGGCGTGCGGAGTTTGGTGCTCGGCGAGGCTTCCGGCAAGTGCCGCGGGATGAGCATCGCTGACGCGGTCGAACGTGATCACGTCAACAAGTTCCGGCGCCGCGGTCCGCTCCGCCTCGACGAGCGCAGCGTAAGAGCCGGGGGCTCGGCGCACCGTCTGGGCGGCGTTGTTGATCAGAATGTCCAGGGGGCCCTTCGCGGCCACGGAGTCCGCAAGCGCGACGACCTGAGCGGGGTCGCGAAGGTCGATCCCGACGATTCGTAGCCGGTGCAGCCAGTCGGCGCTGTCGGGCATCGCGGCGAAGCGGCGCACGGCATCGTTTGGAAAGCGGGTGGTGATGGTCGTGTGGGCGCCGTCGCGAAGCAGTCTCAGCGCGATATACATGCCGATCTTGGCGCGCCCACCGGTGAGTAGGGCTTTCCTGCCGATGAGGTCGGTGCGGGCGTCGCGCTTGGCGTGGCTGAATGCGGCGCACTCCGGACAGAGTTGGTGGTAGAAGGCGTCGACCAATGTGTAGTGGTTCTTGCATATGTAGCAGGCGCGTGACCGGAGCAACGTGCCTGCGGAGGCCCCGACCGCGGTGGACACGAGGGGCAGGCCAGCAGTTTCGTCGTCGATGCGCCCGGGTGCACCGGTGGCGGTGGCCGCGGTGACGGCGTGATCTGCGGCTGCCACCGCGTCGCGTTTGGCGTGGCGGCGGGCTTTCTTCACCGCCTTGAAGATGCCGGCGGTGGCCCGGCGCACGGCCACGGCATCGGGATGCTCAGGCGGCAAAGATTCGATGTCGGCCAGGACCATTAAGCACGTGTT
>DASXJI010000345.1:0-6544 GCA_036497495.1 Mycobacterium sp. | reverse complement strand
GTCGGCCGCGACATGCAGGAATGCGCCATAACGCTGGTCGGTCGCCGCAATCTGGTCCAGGTAGGCCTGGGTGACCTCGGTCGACGACAGCTCCTTGGCGGCGATTTTCGCGGCCAGCGTCGCCGCATCCAGCCGGATGATGTCCGTCATTGCGGTTCCCCGAGGATCTGCGGGACCACGAAACGACCGTCGAGGGCTTCGGGCGCCTCGGCCAGCGCCTCCTGCTGGGTCAGGCACGGCGCGGTCCGGTCCGGGCGGGTGACGTTGACGGCCTTGAGCGGGTTGTCGGTCGGCTCGACGCCGGTCACGTCGACCGCCTGAATCTGCCCGACATGAGTCAGGATGGCGTCGAGCTGGCCGGCATAGTGGTCCAGCTCATCGTCGGTCAACGCCAGGCGAGCTAGCCGGGCCAGATGGGCCACCTCGTCACGAGAGATCTGGGACACGACTGAAAAGCCTAGCCGGGCGACGATGCGGCCCGGGACGGGCCGCTGAGGAGCCGGGCCATCAGACATAGCGAGCGCGAATCTGGCGCGAACGCCTGGCATCCGCCGAAATGCCGACGAAGCATCGCTGTGCAACAGTGTCCGCGTGTCCTCCTATCTGCTGCGGGTCCAACTGGCCGACCGGCCGGGTAGCCTCGGCTCGCTGGCCGTGGCTCTGGGATCGGTGGGCGCGGACATCCTGTCTCTGGACGTCGTGGATCGCGGACCCGGTTTTGCGATCGACGATCTCGTGGTCGAACTGCCGCCAGGGGGCATGCCCGACACGTTGATCACAGCGGCCGAAGCTCTGCAGGGTGTGCGGGTCGACAGCCTGCGACCGCACACCGGACTGCTGGACGCGCACCGCGAGCTGGCGCTGATCGACCACGTCGCGGCCGCGGGCAAGACCGCGGCCAAGCTGAAGGTTCTCGTCGACGAGGCGCCGCAGGTGCTGCGGGTGAGCTGGTGCACGGTGCTGCAGAAGTCCGGCGACGGATTCCACCGCGTCGCGGGCAGCCCCGGCGCGCCGGAAACCCGGTTGACCGATATCCCTTGGATGCCGATCGAGCACGCCACCGCCCTGGACGCAACCGGGGATTGGGTGCCGCAGCTGTGGCGGGAGCTGGACACCACCCTGATCGCAGCTCCGTTGGGCGTCCCCGAGACCGCGGTTGTGCTTGGCAGACCCGGTGGCCCGGCCTTCCGGCCCTCGGAAGTCGCACGGCTGGGATACCTGGCCGGGATCGTCGCAACCCTGTTGCACTGAACGGCCCGCCAAAACGGGGTATTCATCGAGGGTGAACCTGCTCACCGACGCCCAGATCGCCGCAATGTCGCCCGCTGACCGCCGCCAGCTCATCCAGCGCCTCGAGCGACCCCTGTCCGAGGTGTTGCCGCTAGAGGTAGCGCACCGCATCCGCTGGAGCTGGCTGGGGATCATGACAGGCGGGACGCTGGTGCTGATTCCGTGGATCGTGTATCTGGCCGTCGCGCTGCCCGACGACTACCTGGTGCACGATTGGACGGCAACGTGGGTCGGGTTCGACCTTGTTCTGCTTGCTCTGATGGCGGCAACCGTGGTCTTCGGCATGTTGCGCCGACAAGTGATGCTGTTGACCGCATTTGCCACCGGCATGTTGCTGATCTGCGATGCCTGGTTCGACCTGATGACCGCCGGGCCCAGAGACTTTCAGATGTCGGAGTTCACCGCGGCGATGTGTGACCTGCCACTGGCCGCGATCCTCATCACCGGCACGCTTCGACTGTTCCGGTTTACCGCAATCCGCATGTGGCTGCTCGAGCCGGACACCCCGCTCTGGCGGTTGCCGCTACTTCCCTGACTCAGGAGGGCCCTCCGCCAACAACTTTCGGAATGCATCCTCGTCGAGGATGGATACACCGAGCTCGACGGCTTTGTCGTATTTCGATCCCGGGGAATCACCGGCGACAACGTAGTCTGTCTTCTTCGACACCGAACCGGCGGCTTTGCCGCCGCGGGTCAGGATTGCCTCTTTGGCATCGTCGCGGGAGAAGCCGGCCAACGAACCGGTGACGACGATCGTCAAGCCTTCCAGCGTTCGCGGCACGCCGGCGTCACGCTCGTCGGCCATCCGCACCCCGGCCGATCGCCATTTGTCCACGATCTGGCAATGCCAGTCGACGGTGAACCACTCGGTCACCGCATCGGCGATGGTCGGACCGACGCCTTCGACCGCGGCCAGTTGTTCGGTCGACGCCGAGGTGATCGCGTCCAGGCTGCCGAACTCGGTGGCCAATGCCCTTGCCGCGGTTGGCCCGACGTGGCGAATCGACAACGCCACCAACACCCGCCACAGCGGTTGCTTCTTCGCGGTGCCCAAGTTGGCCAGCAATCGCTTGCCATTAGCCGACAGCGCGCCGCTTTTGGTGGTGAATAACTGCGTGCGCAACAGGTCGTCTTCGGTGAGGGCGAACAAATCCCCCTCGTCGTTGATCACCTTCGCTGCGAGTAACGCAGTCGCCGCCTCATAGCCGAGTCCCTCGATGTCGAACGCGCCACGACCGGCGACGTGAAACACCCGCTCACGCAGCTGCGCCGGGCAGGACTGCGAATTGGGACAGCGGATGTCAGCGTCGCCCTCCTTGGCCGGAGCCAATGTCGTACCGCACTCGGGACATGTTGTGGGCATGACGAATTCGCGTTCGGAGCCATCGCGTAGGTCGACGACAGGCCCCAGCACTTCGGGGATTACGTCGCCGGCCTTACGGATCACCACCGTGTCGCCGATCAGCACCCCCTTGCGCTTGACTTCGGCGGCGTTGTGCAAGGTGGCCAGCCCGACGGTCGACCCGGAGACGGTGACCGGCGTCATGAACGCAAACGGCGTGACCCGTCCGGTCCGGCCCACGTTGACCCGGATGTCGAGTAGTTCGGTCTGAACTTCCTGCGGCGGGTATTTGTAGGCGATCGCCCACCGCGGTGCGCGCGAAGTCGAGCCCAGCCGGCGCTGCAGCGTCACGTCGTCGACTTTGACGACGACACCGTCGATTTCGTGGTCGACGTCGTGGCGGTGTTCGCCCCAGTAGGCAACCCGCTCGAGGGCACCGGCGGCATCTTCGACTCGGGTGGTGTGCTCGGAGACCGGCAGTCCCCATGCGGCCAGCGCCAAATATGCGTCGTGCAGCGTCGCCGGTCGATAGCCCTCCACATGCCCCAATCCGTGGCAGATCATCCGGAGCTTGCGCCGTGCGGTCACGGCGGGGTCCTTCTGCCGCAACGACCCGGCGGCGCTGTTGCGTGGGTTGGCGAACGGGGCCTTGCCGTCCTCGACGAGCGCCGCGTTGAGCGTCTCGAAATCGGCGAGCCGGAAGAACACCTCGCCGCGCACCTCGAGGACGTCGGGCACCGGATGGTCGGCGCTGGGGGTCAGCCGCTCGGGCACATCGTCGATGGTGCGCGCGTTGAGCGTCACGTCTTCGCCGGTGCGCCCGTCACCACGGGTCGCCGCGCGGACCAACCGGCCGTTGCGGTACACCAAAGCCAATGCGACACCGTCGATCTTGAGTTCGCAGAGAAATGGAACGTCCGCACCGACGTCGGATCGAACGCGGCCCGCCCACAGCTCGAATTCCTCGGCGCTGAACACGTTGTCCAGCGACAGCATCCGCTCGAGGTGGTCGGCCGAGGTGAAATCGGTGGCGAAGCCGGCGCCGCCGACGAGCTGCGTCGGCGAGTCGGGTGTGCGCAGCTCGGGATGCTCGTCCTCGAGCGCGGCAAGACGGCGCAGCAGCTTGTCGAAGTCCGCATCGGAAATGATCGGCGCATCACGCACGTAGTAACGGAACTGGTGTTCACGCACCTCGTCGGCCAGTTCACGCCAACCGCGACGGACGTCGGGCGGAACCGGATCAGCCTCTGCCGAGCTCACCTTCGCAGGCTAGCGGAGGACGCCGACAGCTGGGCCCGCGCAGCCCCTGGGCCGGCTAGTCGCGATAGAGGTCCGGGAACGCCGACTTCAGCTCGCCCAGCTTGGGCAGGTCGTTGGCGACGATGTACGGGTTATTCGGATGCAAGTCGAGGAAATCCTGGTGGTAGGCCTCTGCCGGAAAAAACGGAGCTTGCGGCGCCACGGCAGTGACGATCGGCGCAGGAAATGAGCCCGCCGCGTTCAGCTGGGCGATGTAGGCATTCGCAATTTTTTGCTGGGTGTCGTCCTGAGCAAAGATCACCGAACGATACGAAGGGCCCACGTCGGGTCCCTGACGGTCGAGTTCGGTCGGATCTTGCACGACGGCGAAGAAGACCTGCAACAGCTTGCCGTAGCTCACCTGGGTCGGGTCGTAGGTGATGCGCACCGACTCGGCGTGCCCAGTGGTCTCGGTGGTGACGGCGTCGTAGTTAGCGGTCGCGGCATCTCCGCCGGCGTATCCGGATTGAGCGGATTGCACGCCTTTGACGTGCTGGTAGACGCCCTGCACGCCCCAGAAGCAGCCACCGGCAAGGACCGCGGTTTCGGCCTTGGGGCGACCCGACGCCGGTTCGTCGAGGGCGGGCGCCGGAATCGCGCTCGCCGCCGTCCCGCTCGCGGCCGGCATTACCGGGCCACGGACGACGAGGAAGGCGGCCGCGGCCAATCCGATCACTGCCAGCCATGACGTCAGGACCACTCGCTGGCGCCCTGTTCCGGTTTTGCGATTCATATGCGTGTTGTCCTCTCCGCAGAGACCGTCAGGGTATAGCACTTATTGGCGTCGCGGTCGACTGTCGGCCGTATTTGAAACACGTTGGCGGACAACCAGAAGTTCAATCCTCGACGAAGGTGCGCAACCGGTCGATCGCGGCGTCCCAGCGGCGGGAGAGCTGGTTGAGGTAGTCGCCCGCATCGATCAGCGGTCGAGTCTGCAACGTCCAGATGCGCTCGCGACCACGCCGGCTGCTGATCACCAGCCCGGCCGCCTCGAGTAGCTCCAGGTGTTTCGTCGCCGCCTGTCGGGTGACCGAAACTGCCTGAGTGACTTGAGAAGTCGAGCTCGGTCCGCCGTCGCACAGCCGGACCACAATGCGCAGCCGGTTGCGGTCGCCCAGTGCGCTGAAAAGGGGGCATACCGGCGCAGCGGCGAGCTTCGCGGTCACACCCGCTGCCCCAGGCTGAGGTACTTGCGCACGAGTTCGGTCTGCTTGGCCCATCCTCCGCTGTTGGCGTCGAACGCGTCGGCGCGGCGCGCCTCGGGGATGGCGTCGAATCCGGACTCGACGATCCTGAGCAGCACACCGTCGGCCGTTTCCGACAGGGTGAACTCGACCAGCGTCGTCGGCTCGTTGCCGTAGTCGACGTTCGCGTCGACCGCGAAGGGGTGCCAGCGGTAGGCGAATCGCCGCGGCGGTTCCACCGCGACAATCTGCCAGGTCGCCTCGGCCCCGGCATGCGGTCGCTGCATCTCGGCGACCTCCTCGTCGACCGTGGTCCCGGTGATCGTCGCGTTCACTGACGTGCCCGCGACGAACGGGCCGTCGATGCGGACACCGAACCACTGGCCGAATTCCTGCGAGTCGCTGATCGCCCGCCAGACCCGGTCCAGTGGAGCGTGCAGCACGACTTGCTTCTCGATGCGATCGCTGTTCATATGCAACCTCCTGGTTGCCTATCAGCACACCACACCCGGCCGCTACATGCAACCCTTTGGTTGCTGTTTACCGGACCTCAGCAACGAAAAGAATTGATGGGATGGATCGTCCAACCCGGGACGACCCTGTGGTGTGTCCCTCGTCATCGGATGGCTCAAGTCGACACCGGACGGATCATTGACATGCGCCCAGTCGGTGACAATGCATCGCGTCGTGAATTTCCAGGTGCCGTTGCGTTTTTCGTATTTGTCGAGATAGCGCCCGCCCACCACGACCTCGGTTTCGCCACCATTCGCGGCAAACGAGTGTGTCGCAATGCTGTAAATCTCACCTTCGGCGATGTCGCCTCTGATGGCGAAGTTCGTTGTGGTGATGTGGTGTTGCATCGACCGGATATGGGGCCGAGTCTCGGCAAGCGTGCGCAGAAAAGTTTCGACAGCGCCCGACGAGAAGGATCCGTGGCTGTCTTCGGCGTCTGAGTGATAAAGACTGCGCAGGCTGTCCAGATCGCCTCTATCTACCGCACGGCAATAACCGTGCACGAGCTTTCGCAGCGCATATTCATCGAGCATCTCTTGTACGTCGGCTGAGGCGATGGACATCGTGCAACGCTAGCGGCAGGTCTTTCCCGCCAGGCACGGATTGGTTGCCGTACTCAGATTGCATCGGGATCTTCGAAGGCCTCGGCCGTCCGCCGGGCCAAGCCGATCGCCGCACGGGCCCATTCCGGGGTCGCGGCGGCCAATCCACACGCCGGGGTGACGCCGATGCGATCGCGCAACGCCGAACGCCCGAAGCCGAGCCGGTCGACGACGGCCACGACGCCCGCGGCGACCTCCTCCACCGCGGGCGGCCGCGGCGGCGCGCTCGACGACACGACGCCCAGCATGACGACACGACCCGATTCGACGAACTCGGCCAAGGCGTCCAAATCGCCGGCTTCCAGCGTGCCGGT
>DASXJI010000344.1:0-7741 GCA_036497495.1 Mycobacterium sp. | reverse complement strand
ATCGTTCACAACGACTTTCGCATCGGCAACATGATCGTCGATATCGGAGCCGGATGCGTAGCCGCGGTGCTGGACTGGGAGCTCGCCACCATCGGCGACCCGCTCGCCGACCTCGGATACCTCCTCACGTCGTATCCGGTGCCCGGTGAACCACTGGTGCCGACCGCTGCAATGGGCACCGCTGTATTGGAACCCGGCTATCCGGGACGGACGGAGCTGGTCGATCGCTACGCCGACCGCACCGGCGCCGACGTGTCCAATGTCAATTGGTATGCCACGCTGGCGATGTACAAGCTCGCCGCTCTCTATGAATACAGTCGCAGGCGGTTCGAAGAGGGTGTCGGCGACCCGTATTACGCCGACCCGGCGTTGGTCGCGTCATTCCTGGACGCGGGCGAACGCCTGGCGCTCGCCTGATCTGCGCCGAAACTCACACGGAGCGGGCTGACTTGGCGGCGGCCGAGGCGGCCTTACTGCGCTCACGGGCTTCTGCCCAATCCGCGTCGCTCATCGCGGTGAGACCGGCGAAGGTGTTCGGCCCCGCCAGCCGCTGGCCGCCGTCCATCGCGATGGTCTCGCCGGTCAAGTAGTCGCACGCGTCCGAGAACGCAAAGATGGTCAGATTCGCCAGCTCGTCGATGGTTCCGGAGCGACCGAGCGGGATCTGATCGATCTGCGTGGCGCCGACGGCGCTTTTGTCGGTGGGGTTGAGCATCTCCCACGCGTACTCGGTCGGAATCGGTCCGGGCGCAAGCGCATTCACTCTGATGCCGTACCGTCCCCACTCCACCGCCAGCGACATCGTCATCGCATGCACCGCCGCTTTGGCCATGGCCGACGGGACCACGAATGCGGACCCGCTCCACACCCACGTGGTGAGATTGGACAGCACTGCGCCCGGCAGCCCGGCCGCGATCCAGCGCTTGCCCACGGCAACCGTTGTGTTGAACGATCCGGTCATCACCGTCGAGGTCACCGCTTCGAAGGCACGCTGGCTCAGAGTGGCGGTCGGGGCGATGAAATTCGCCGCGGCATTGTTGAGTAGCCCGGTCAGCGGTCCATGGCGCTCCCAGATCTCCCCAACCGCCGCCTCGACCGAGGCGGAATCCCGTACGTCGACGGCCTGGTAATGCGCCGCTCCCGGGCGGGCCGCGGAGGCTTCTTGGGCGGCCTCGGCCAGCACGGCTTCGCGCCGCCCCCAGAGGTGAACCTCGGCGCCATGCTTGACCAGGCGCGCGGCCACCCCCCTGCCGAGACCTGTTCCGCCGCCGGTGATCAGGATCCGCTTATCCGACAGCAGGTCGGGTGCGAAGATGTCGCGCGTCGTTGCGCTCATGGCCGCTCCGTTCGTCACAGCTACAGACCCAGGCTCTTGCCGATGATTTCCCGCTGAATCGCATTGGCGCCACCATAGATTGGAGGCGCCAGCGCCTTACGCACCTGCTTCTCCATGCCGAATTCCACGGTGTAGCCATTGCCGCCCATCAGCTGAAGACCCTCCAGTGCCACCATTTTGGCCACTTCGGTGCACTTCAGCTTCGCCATCGAACCTTCTCGGGCCAACTGATCCTCCAGCCCGGCGTCGATCTGCGCCGCGACGTGATAGACGAAGGCGCGGCAGTATTCGATCTCGGTCGCCAGATCGGCGATGGTGTGCCGGACCGCCTGGAAGGTTCCGATCGGCTTGCCGAACTGTTCGCGGGTGCGCACATAGGCGATGGTGTCCTCGAGCGATCGGCGGCCCGCACCGAGCGACATCGCCGCGATGATCAGCCGTTCGACATTGAGCCCGCGCATCAGTCGATGCCAGGCGTCGCCGATTCCGCCGACCACGTTGGCCACCGGCACCGACACATCGGTGAAGAACACGTCATTGACGGTATGGCCGTCCATGGTCTGAATGGGTCGAACGTCGAGCCCCGGCGAGCTGGTCGGCAGATATAGCAGCGTCAGCCCATTGTGCTTGCCGGCAGTCGGATCGGTTCGGGTCAGCACGAGCAGGTGGTCGGCGAGGTGCGCGGCGGTGATCCACGTCTTTTGACCGTTGACCACGAACCGATCACCGTCACGCACCGCCTTGGTCGTCACACCACTCAAGTCGGACCCGGCGCCGGGCTCGGAGAGGGCGATCGCCTCGAAGTGTCCGCTGCACAGGTTGCCGAGTACTTCCTTCTTCTGCTGCTCGTCGCCGTGGCGTAGATAAGTCTGGGCAGCAGTCAATCCGGTCCCGTAGGCGTGGATCGGTGCCAGGCCGCGGGCGGTCTCCTCGAGAAAGATGCACTCCTCGACCATCCCCGCGCCGCCACCGCCGTATTCGACCGGTAGCGATACCCCGAGCCAGCCGAGCTGGGCGAATCTGCTCAGTATTTCGGGGCTGTTCGAAAGTCGCCCGCCATCGGTGAGCGCGTCACGCTGTTGCGCCGTGGCACAGTGCTTCTCACAGAACTGCTCGATCGCCGCGGCGAATTCCAGCTGATCGGGGGTGAACATCCGGCGTCGGGCCTCTCGTCATCGAAAGCTAGCCTATTCGGTCTGACCATATCAAACATTAGCCTTTTAGGCGACTCCTGACCATGTTTGTGGTGCACGGTTCACTCAGCCCGGACGTCGATTCAGAGGGCGCTCGTCGAGAACAGCGATCCTGTACTCATTGCGTTATTCCTGGTGATCATGCCGGAGATCTCGGTTCTGCTGCTCGTCTGGGCCAAACGCAAGGGCTGGTGGTGACGGCACCCCGGGCAGATGCCATGCCAGGCTTAGAACCGTCACTCTCGTAAGAGGGGTGGAATACCTCTGGCTGGGGACGCGTCCGGTGCCATTTGCCCAATACCGTGACGGCGTGCCACCGGTCGATCACGAGCTGAACCTCACCATGCAGGCGATCCTGACGGACGTCAGCTGGGGACTGACCGCGGTCCTTTTGGTCATCGCGATCTGGATGGGAATGCGCGAGCGGACGCCGTTCTACGCCCTCATTGTGCTGGCTGCCGCCGTCGGCGCATTCGCCGAGCCGCTCTACGACGTGGCGATGATGCTGTACTTCTACTCAACGGAGGGCATGTGGACGCACTTCACCGCGTTCGACATCCCACAACCGATCTGGACGCATAGCGGTTATGTGGTGCTCTACGCCGCCCCCGCGATCTACATCGCTCATCAGATCGCCCGCGGAACGATGACCCGCCGCAAGCTCCTCGTCTGGGCCGGCATCACGCTGCTTGAGTCGGCCGCGTTCGAGATGATCGGCATCAATGGCGGTCTCTACAGTTACTGGGGCCCACACGTGTTCCGGATCTTCCAGTACCCGTTGGTAATTGGTGTGCTCGAAGCCGCTCAGGTGATCTGCTTCGCGGTGGCGGCATCGCAGCTGCGTGCGCGCTGCACCGGTCAGTGGCAATTGTTGGGTCTGTTCGTCCTGTTTCCGTTCACATTCTTCGGGGCCAACTTCGGCGCAGGCTGGCCCACCATCATCGCTATTCATCTCGAGCACACCTCGACGGCATTGGTCGCGGCGGCAACGGTGGTGAGCATCGGCTTCGCGGCAGTGCTTGTGCGGGGGGCCGCGGCGTTCCTGCCCCAGCGAACAGCCGCCGCCGGTGCCGACGATCGTGCGCACAACCACGCCCCGGCCAAGCTGTAGGGAATCAAACAGTGTCCTCATCCACGTCCACCAATATCCGCCACGCGTTTTTCCTCCTTGCCGGCGCCGTTGCGCTGGTGTTGACGTGGCCGCATGCATTTCAATGGATCGCCGACGGTGGAAACATCCTCAACCCCGTCGACTTCTTCGGCGACGCGATCGCGGCTGGCGGCACAGCCGCGTTCCTCAGCATCGACATGGCTATCGCCTGGGTCGTGTTCATGGTCTGGGTAGTGACCGATGCCAACCGTATTGGACTGGGATACAAATGGGGCTGGCTCTTCGTCGCATTGTCGTATATCGGCGTATCGATGGCGTTCCCTGTATATCTCGTCACCCGTGAGCGGTACCTCGACAAGCGCGCTCGGACCGACGAATTGAGCACCGCCTGACGTGCGACGGGTCAGACGTTTGATCTCTCAGCGAGGTTCGAAACGAAATCCCGAACATTCGCCGACGTCATCGGATCCGCGGCGTTGAAGTCTTTTCCGTCCACGGCGTCGTTAGCGAGGCGCAGCAGCTGGGGCCCTTCGTCAATGAGCAATTGGCTAAGCCCCAGCGCGGCACAGGTTCTCAGTGACGCGCTCAGGTAGTGGTGAGCATCCTCAGGTTTGCCCGCGGTACCGAGGCTGAGCGCCAACTGCAGCGTGGCATGAAGGTGTGCACGAGGACGCTTGCTTTGATCAAGTTGGTTAACGCGAGCGCGAGCCCGCTCGCAAGCGTCACTAAGCGCTGAGGGCGTCCCGTCGATCAGGAGCAATCGGATTCGTGCATCTTCCATGAGTTCGGCTGCTACCACACCGATTCCGTCGAACTGCGCCGGACCCGAGCGTATGATTCGCTGTGCCACCGAGTCGTCGATCGCTTCACCCGAGTGCGCGGCAACCCGGACACTTTCATTGAGCAATCTAGCCTCAAGCCGCGGAAGCTCCAGTGTCCTGGCGATATCGAGACCTTCGTCGAGTCTGCGCTGCGCGGCCGCCACGTCACCGCGCGCGGATTTCAGCCGGGCTCCGGTGCCGAACGCTGCGAGCATGAAGTCGACGATTCCGCCCTCGGCGCCTAGTTCATACGCGTCGTCGAGCAACGTCTCCGCCTCGTCGAGTTGGCCGCGTTCGTAGAGAAGCTCTCCCAACAATGCTCCGGCGAGCTTCGCGACATACGTGGGGCGTCCGGACGGTAGCAGCGCGATCCGCCTTGCGTGGTGCAGGTGCGCTTCGGCGCCGGCCACGTCGAGCTGTTCGTTCGCGGCGAGCGCCGCAAAGCAGTATCCGTAGCTCACACTCAGGGTGCCAGCGATCCGCTGATGGTATTGACGTCCCCACCGCTGCCAGCGAAGCGCATCATCGAAGTCCAGCACTCGCAGCGCACAGAATGACGCGAGATCGGCTGCGCGGCAAAGGATAAACGGCCGAAGAGTGTCAGCCCTGTTGACACAAGCCGCAACGGCGGCATCACTTGAGGCGTCGACGCGGTCCCGGAAAGCAGCGATTACTGCGCGAATCAGATCCATCTCGGCGCGGAGATCGCCGGCTTCGGCGTCGTCCGTCGTCACCGAATCTAGGCCCAATTCGGCCAGCCGAAGCGCCTCCTCGACAGCCGCCAGGCGGTGCAGCACGACGTGTGCCCACGCAAGGTCGACCTGTAGCCTTGGGCGCGTATCCGCGTATTGCGCCGGCAGCTTGGCCGCGAGCCCGATCAATGTGCTCATCTGGGACTGCTCCATCAGATCCGTGGCCGCCTGCTCGACGGCATCGACTGCCCGCTGTGCATCCCCAGCAAGGATCAAGTGGTCGACGGCCTGGCTAAGCATCTGGTGTTCGGTGAACCACTCCGCCGCTCTGCGGTGTAGTTCTGGTATCCGACCTTCTGCGTCGCGCTCGAGGCGGTGCTGCAGGTACTCGGCGAACAGGTGGTGGTATTGAAACCAAGACCCCTCTGCATCGGTCCTCCGCAGAAACAGATCACGTTTTTCGATGTCTTCGAGGATGTTTCGACTACGCCGGTTATCGGTGAGCGCGGTGGCCAATCCGCTGCATACCTGTTTGGTGATGCAGGTCGCCAGCAGGAAATCGAGTAGGTCTGGTTCAAGGCTATCGAGCACATTCGAGGCCAAATACTCGCCTATGGCTTCGTCGCGCCCGGATAGATGCTCGATGAGCGCAGCCGGATCGGAATGGTCACGAAGCGATAGTGACGCCAGCTGTAAGGCGGCGGCCCATCCGTCGGTGGATTCCTCGAGCTCGGCGACGTTGGCTGCCGTGAGGTCTAGGCCGCCCTGATCCACCAGCAGCGCCTGGGATTCGGCCGTATCAAACTTGAGGAGCGTCGCATCGATTTCCGCTAGTTCACCGTGAACCCGCAGCGTGCCGAGCGGAAGTCCGGTGCGGGTCCGGCTTGCCACGATCAAATGTAGGTGATGGCAACTGTTCTCGATCAGATAGGCGAGAGCGTTGGTGGTCTCAGGATTGTCGACGCGATGCCAGTCGTCGATCACCAGCACGAGGGTTTGTTTGTCGGAGTGCAGGCAATCGATCAAAGCGTTGAAGACATACTGTTGCGTGTTCTCCAAGTGTCCTTCGAATTCTTGTTGCAGTGCGTCGGCGAGCTCGGGCATGGTGCGCCGAACCGCCTCAATTAGGTGGGCGAGAAACCAGAGCGTGTTGTTGTCGTCGCTATCGATGGCCAGCCATGCACCCTTCAGACCTTGCTGGGTTAGGGTTTCGCCCCACTGCGAGGCCAGGGTGCTCTTGCCATAGCCTGCAGGCGCGTGAATGAGAACGAGCTTTGGTCGTCGCCCGGAGCCTAGGCGGTCGAGGATGCGTCGCCTCGGCACCGTCGGGCGATTGAATGTCGGCGGCCGAAATCGTGTCGGTGCGCTCGGCGGGTAGTGCGCTCTACGGACCCTGCCTGACGCGTCCGAGCGCAGTCCGAGAGCCCCAGAATGCCCGGCCGCTGCCGATACGGGGGTTTCGCTGTCGAAGGACGATTCATCGGTGTCGGTCGATGGTGCAGGAAGCTCGAGCGGAACGTCGGCGATGGTGACCGCCACTTGGGACCCGGCTGCTCGCAGGTTCTCGCCGAATGCTGCCGCAGAGCTGGGGCGGCGTGCGGTATCGGGATTCAACCCGAGCTCTACAGCCGAGCAGACCGGATCCGGGATGCCCTTCGCGCGCAGATTCGGTATCGGGCCCGCCAGCACGCGGCGGACAAACGCAATGGGATTCTCGCCAGGTCGATACGGGAATGGCGGCTCACCGCTCAGCAGTGTGAAGACCGTGGCCGCAAGACTGTAAATGTCGGCAGCAACCGACGCCGCGCGACCCTCGAACAGCTCCGGCGCGGTGTACGAGGGCGATCCGACCAGGATGTTGGCGGCCGTCTCGCGGCTACCGGCGATGCGTGCGATGCCGAAGTCGCTGAGTTGCGGCTCTCCGTAATTGGTCAGCAGGACGTTGGGGGGCTTGACATCACGATGAAGAACACCGGCACGGTGAGCGGTTTCCAGAGCGCCCGCCAGTCGCACGCCGATCGTCAATGCCTCGTGGACTGGGAGTGGTCCATGGCCCTTGATCCAGGAGCCCAGGGTGTCCCGACTGTGATAGGGCATCACGATGTATGGACGTCCGGTGAAGGTTAGGCCGCTGTGTAGCACGGGGACGATGTTCGGATGGCCGGAGACCCGCCCCATCGCCCGCTGCTCGCGGTCAAAGTGTTCGAGGTCGACATCGTCCGGATCAGAACTGATGACCTTTATCGCGACGACGCGGTCGAGTGACGGTTGCCGACAGCGGTATACGACGCCAAAGCCGCCGCGGCCGACGGGCTCCGCACCGTGGTAGCCCTCTGCCTCGAGCTCGGCAACGATTCCCGTAGCGAGGCTGCGCTGAGTGTCGTCGGGATTGCTCATCGCTAGTCCACCCACACACGAGGACCGCCGGCGGAGCGGATCGGATCCCACCGCCAGAGCAAACTCTTCATGCCTTCCGGTATCAGCGTTCCCATCGCCGTTGCCTTCGCTGCAGCTATCTCACCGTACTCCGGCCAATCGGGCCGGCAATGTCATTTCGACACCCCCCGCTCCGGCTCGATTTGCCCCTT
>DASXJI010000343.1:0-7183 GCA_036497495.1 Mycobacterium sp. | reverse complement strand
GAGTGACGACTACACCGGCCACGTCGATCCGGGCACCGCGGCCCGGCGGACCTTGCCGGGCGCCACGATCGTCAAAACGTCGGTGGGCCCCATGGATAACAACGCCTACCTGGTGACCTGCTCCGCGACCGGCCAGACGCTGCTGATCGACGCTGCCAACGACGCGGACCATCTCGTCGAGCTGGTGCGCACCCAGGCTCCGAACGTATCGCTCATCGTCACCAGCCACCAACACTTCGACCACTGGCAGGCGCTGGAAGCGGTTGCGCAGGCCACCGGCGCACCCACCGCCGCCCACGAGGTCGACGCCGAGCCGTTGCCGGTCAAGCCGGACCGCTTGCTGGCCGGCGGCGACACCGTGAAGATCGGTGACCTGACGTTCGACGTCATCCATCTCCGCGGACACACCCCGGGATCCGTTGCACTGGCGCTCAACGGCCCGGCCACCGGCGGAGTCACCCAATTGTTCACCGGCGATTGCCTGTTTCCCGGTGGCGTCGGCAAGACGTGGCAGCCCGGCGACTTCGAGCAGTTGCTCGATGATGTCACCTCCCGGGTGTTCGACGTCTACGACGACACCACCGTCGTGTACCCCGGTCACGGCGACGACACCACGCTGGGCGCCGAGCGTCCCGGCCTCGTAACCTGGCGCGAGCGGGGTTGGTGAATAGCAGCCGCGAAACGCGGTGCAGCGCCTACTCTTAGCCGATGAGGCTGGGGATCGACTTCGGCACAACGCACACCGTTGTCGCGGTCGTCGACCGGGGCAACTACCCCGTGGTGTCGTTCGACGGGGTCGACGCGTGGCCGTCGATCATTGCCGCCAACGAGGGCGGCGAGCTGCGCTACGGCCCGGACGCCGCCGCGGTCCGGCACCACCCGGACTGGTCCGTGCTGCGGTCGTTCAAGCGGCTGCTCAACGACGCCGGGCAGACGACGACGGTGGATCTGGCAGGACGCCGTTACCTGCTGGCTGAGCTTTTCGCGGGCTTTCTGACCCAGCTGAGAAGCGACCTGCAGCACCGTTCGAACGCCGAGCTCTCCCCGGGCGTGCGGGTCGAGGCCGCAATCAGCGTGCCCGCTAATGCCTCCAGCGCGCAACGGTTCCTGACCCTGGACGCGTTCGCACAGGCCGGCTTCGACGTGGTCGCTCTGCTGAACGAGCCCTCGGCGGCGGGCTTCGAATACGCCCACCGGTACCGCTCGACGATCACCGCCAAGCGGGAGTACGTCCTGATCTACGACCTCGGTGGCGGAACGTTTGACGCGTCGCTGCTGAAGATGACGGGGCGGTTGAACGAGGTGGTCGTCAGCGAGGGCATCCAGCGCCTCGGCGGCGACGACTTCGACGTGGCCGTCCTCAAGCTGGTCCGCAAGGGCGCTGGACTGCGTTCATTGCCGCCGGGCACCCGCGAGCAGTTGCTCGAGGAGTGCTCAGTCCGCAAAGAAGCCGTCGGTCCCAACACCCGGCGGTTCCTGGTCGATCTCACATCGGTGAACAAGCCGCCGTTTTCCTGCCCGATCGAGGACGTTTACACCGCGTGTGCTCCGTTGGTAGACAAGACGATTGCCGCTCTCGCCGGTGTGCTGCACGACCGGGCCGGCGCCGACGTCGACTGGTCCGAGATCGCGGGCATATACGTGGTAGGCGGCGCGGGAAGCTTCCCGCTCGTCGCGCGGGCGCTGCGCTCGGCGTTCGACGAGAAACGGGTCAAACGGTCATTGCACCCGTTCGCCGCGACGGCGATCGGGTTGGCCGCCTTCCTCGACAGGGAGGCCGGATTCGTGCTCTCCGAACGTCTTTCGCGCCACTTCGGGGTGTTTCGCGAGGCGTGCGCGGGCGAGGACGTCTGCTTCGACCCGATCGTGCCCAAAGGAGCTGTGCTGCCCACGGCCGGTCAGCCGCCCTTCGTCGTCACCCGGACCTACCGCGCGGCGCACAACATCGGACACTTCCGGTTCGTCGAGTGCAGCCGGTTGCGCGATGGCCGTCCCGACGGCGATGTGACGCCGTATGACCCGGTGTTCTTCCCGTTCGATCCGGACCTCAGCGACGACCAGGACCTGCCACGCCGGCCGGTGAGCCGCCGCGACGACGGCCCGGATGTCGAGGAGCGCTACGTCGTCACCTCCGGCGGAGCCGTCGAAGTTACCCTGACGACGCGTCCCGACCGGGTCAGCCGCACGTTCCGGCTGGAGCGGCACGACCTCGCCAGCGCGTAGCGCTCGATCAGCTCGCGCCGTCTAAGTCGGGTGTCCAGGCCACTCCGTTGATGAGCCGCCCGCGATCAGCGCCCACGGCCCGTAAGCCCGCTTACGTGGTGGTGTGGACGATCAGCACGTCGACCTTGGCTCGGCGCGAGACGTTGGCGGGCACCGATCCCAGTAGCCGGCCGGCGATCGTGCTCAGGCCGACGTTGCCGACAACGAGGAGGTCGGCGCCGACCTCTTCGGCGAGTCCGACCAGCGCGTCGACCGGGGCGCCGACGATCGACCGTTCTTCGACGTTCGCAGCTCCGCCTGCTTCGGCCCGCTCCCTGGCCTCGCGCAGGATCGCATAGATCGGGGCGCTGCCCGAGACTTTGTAGCTCTCATCTTTCAGGACGTCGGCGGCCCGCGCATCCTCGTTCTGCGGCAAATACGCCGTCGCCACGATCAGCTTTGCGTTAGCCCCGGCAATGCTGCCCGCCTTCTCCACCGCGCGCAGCGACGAATCCGAGCCGTCGGTTCCTACCACCACGGTCCGATAGGCGCTCATTTACCCTCCCAGGTGTCGGTTGCTACGCCAACCCAAGACAGTAACGCCTTGCCGTAGCCAGATGGTCGACTTTGAGACACGCCGACCTTGGTCGGCAATTTCCAGCTACCGCTGCGGCGCGCACACTCTGAGGCTTCACATGGGTCGGCTGCGCGTCCAATTGACCAACGCGATCAATGAAACTCATTGCTGTGCTTACATTTTCGTCGATATTGCTACCGCACGACCGAGTCGGCCGATTCGGCCACACTGGCAAAAGTGGTATGTGATCAGGCAGGACGGGTAAGCAGGTTCACCGCGGTGGCTCTAAAGTGAGATCTATCATGGTTGCCACAACAGTCGCCGAACCCAGGACGGCGGTCGCCGCGAGCCCCTCGCTGCCGCGCCGCCGCACCAGGTTCATCGACCCGCTCGCTATCGCGGTGCTGGCCGCCGTCATCGGCGCCGCCGGGGCGAGCTGGCCGTCGCTGTGGTTCGACGAGAGTGCCACGATTTCTGCCTCCGGCCGCTCAATACCCGACCTGTGGCGGATGCTCGGCCACATCGACGCGGTTCACGGTTTGTTCTACCTCGTCATGCACGGCTGGTTCAGTCTCTTCCCGGTAACCGAGTTCTGGTCGCGGGTTCCCAGTTGCCTGGCCGTCGGGATCGCCGCAGCCGGCGTGGTGGTCTTCGCGAGACAGTTCCTGCCGAGGACCACCGCGGTGTGTGCGGGCGTCGTGTTCGCCATCCTGCCGCGCGTGACGTGGGCCGCCGTGGAAGCTCGCTCATATGCGTTGACGGCGGCCGCGGCGGTCTGGCTGACCGTCCTGTTGGTTACCGCCGTACGCCGGCACCGGCGAGGGTTGTGGGCGTCTTACACGCTCGCGCTGACGCTCGCAATATTGGTCAACCTCTATCTGGTTTTGCTCGTCCCGGTCTACGCCGTCGTGACGCCGGTGCTGCGGCGCAATAAGTCGGGGGTGCGTTGGTTTGCGATCACGTCGGCGCTGGCGGTGGCCGCATCGACACCCTTGATGTTGTTCGCGCATGGCCAGAGCTTCCAGGTGGCCTGGATTTATCCGTTGAGTTGGCACAGCGTGCTCGACGTTGTCCTGCACCAATATTTCGACAACAGTGTTCCGTTCGCGATCCTGGCTGGGCTCATTTTTATCGCCGCGCTGACGATGGGGATGAGGGGTCGGTGGCTATCACTCGGTGATACCCGCCGGGTGCTGATCATCTGCGCGGCCTGGATGGTGGTACCCACCGCCATCAGCCTGATCTACTCGGCGGTCAGCGATCCGTTCTACTACCCACGGTATCTGTTCTTCACCACCCCGGCGATGGCGGTTGTGCTGGCCGTCTGCATTGTCGGGGTCGCGCGCAGGCCACGATGGATCGCCGCGATGCTGATCGTGCTCACCGTGGCGGCATTCCCGAACTATCTTCTCTCGCAACGACAGCGGTACGCCAAAGAGAGCTGGGATTACAGCGACGTCGCCGACCTCATCAGCGCGCAGGCGGCTCCCGGGGACTGCCTACTGGTCGACAACACGGTCGGTTGGCTGCCCGGGCCGGTTCGCGCGCTGCTCGCCGCGCGTCCCGACGCCTACCGGCCACTGGTCGACGTCGGCCGGGGCGTCCCCGCGGCCAAGCGGGAGACGCTCTGGGACGGTCACGTAGCCGTCTGGCTGGTGGTAGGCCGGCTGTATCAATGCAGCACGCTGTGGACGATTTCCACCCACGACACCAAGCTGCCGAACCATCAAACCGGGACGTCGCTGCCGCCCGGACGGATGCTGGTGCACGCACCCGCCTACACGACCGCGGAAAATGTCGGGTTCCGCATCGTCGAGCGCTGGCAGTTCCACCGAGCGCAGGTCATCAAGTCGACCCGCTGACCGCGCCCGCGACGGTCGCGCCTTCACAGCCTCAAGATCAGCAACGCCGCACAACTGCTCGGCAAGATCGACAGCGTCTCCGCCGTGCTGAATGCGGAGGATGAGCCCAACTAAGGGTGGCCGAAACCGCTTGTGCGAATGCAAGCCGGTCAACACACGTCCCGAGTGGCCCAGTAGGCGACCCACGCACCCAGTAGGCCCACTACGGCGAAAACCGCGTACAGCGCCCGGGCGGCGACGACCATGCTGCCCTCGGCGGTGTTGACCACAACCCCGGCCAAGCCGGCGCCGAATGCGCCGGCGATGACCTCAATCGTGTTGATGGCCGCGGCCGCCGCGGAACCTTCGGCTTCGTCGTCGATGGACTGCATCGACCAGGCCGACAGATGCGGCCACGCCGCGCCGATTCCGATCCCGGTGATAGTCAGCGCCAGCGCCCATGTGACGACAAGGGGCGCCGGCGCGTTCTCGACTTGGGTAGCCGCGGCCAGACCCAAACCCGACGCTATGACAAGCGGCGCGAACACGACCACCCGATTGATCACTTTCCGGCTGCTCAGCGACGCGCTGAGCACCTCGCTGACGGCCCACCCGACCGCCAGGGCGGCGCCCAGAAACCCGGCTGCGACCGGGACCAGATGCGCGAGGCGTTGCCCGAACAGCGGTACGTACATATCGACCATCGCCGAGGCCATCAGTACCGCCAGGGACAAATAGATCCATTTCAACGGCCCGTTTCCAAAAACGCTGGGCGGTAACACTTTTACCGCCATGTGACGATCGACGATGATGAACGCGCCGACCAGGGCCAGGCTGATCGCGAGCAACGCTGCGGTCAGTCCGATGTTCGTCGGGACCTGGGCGACGCTGATCGTCAACGCCGCGGTACCCAGCAGGACTATCGACCACACCGGCACCTGCAACGTGGGCGCAGCCTCGCCCGAGTCGATGCGAGGCGGTAGCACCCGCGGGACGAGCACGACCATCGGCACCGCGAGAATCGCCATGACGCCGAACGCCCACCGCCACAGGCCGAATTGCGCGAAGAGGCCGCCGGCCGTCGGGCCGATCACTGTCGCGACACCCCACATCGCCGACGCCAGTGCCGAGCCTCTGGTCCACAGCGAGCGCGGCAGAGCGGTATTGATCAGCGCATAGCCCAAACCTGCCAACAATCCCCCGGCGGTGCCCTGCAGGGTGCGACCCACCAGCAACACCTCCATGCCGGGAGCCAACGCGCAGACCACGCTGCCGATCCCGAACACGATCAGGCCCAACAGAAACGACACCCGTGGGCCGATGCGCAGCAGCATCGCGTTGACCGACGTCGCCGCGACAACCGACCCCACCAGGTACAGGGTGGTCACCCAGGCATACAGCCGTTCGCCGCCGATGTCGGCGATCGCGCTCGGCAACAGACTGACCGTCACAAACTCGTTGGTCGCATACAGCGCCACCCCACCGGCGAGAAGTATTGAGGTCCCGAGGAATCGGGGACCCAGCAGTGCTCGCCAGCCATCGACGGCTGGGGTGTCCTGGGGTGCGCTCACTTCAGGCCGGCGGCGTCCATTCCGCGCAATTCTTTCTTGAGGTCGGCGATTTCGTCGCGGAACCGCGCGGCCAACTCGAACTGAAGGTCGCGGGCCGCGGTCATCATCTGCTCGGTGAGATCTTTGATCAGATCGGCCAGTTCGGCCCGCGGCATGCTGGCCGTGTCGCGCCCTTCGAACACTCCGGCGCTGATGGCCCGGCCGGGCTCGCCCTGAGCCCGCCGACCACGCGATGCGTTGCGCCCCGATCCGCCTATTTCCACGGCCTCGGTGTCGTCTGCCTCGCGGTAGACCTGGTCGAGGATGTCGGCGATCTTTTTGCGCAGCGGCTGCGGGTCGATGCCGTTGGCCTCGTTGTAGGCAACCTGCTTCGCCCGCCGACGGTCGGTCTCGTCGATCGCCTCTCTCATCGAGTCGGTGATCTTGTCGGCGTACATGTGCACTTCGCCGGACACGTTGCGGGCTGCGCGGCCGATGGTCTGTATCAGGCTGCGCGACGAACGCAGGAAACCTTCCTTGTCGGCGTCCAGGATCGCGACCAGCGATACTTCCGGCAGGTCGAGTCCTTCCCGCAGCAGGTTGATGCCGATCAGCACGTCGTAGTCACCCAGTCGCAGCTGGCGCAGCAGTTCGACCCGTCGCAGCGTGTCGACCTCGGAGTGCAGGTAGCGGACCCGGATCCCCAGCTCCAGCAGGTAGTCGGTGAGATCCTCAGCCATCTTCTTGGTCAACGTCGTCACCAGGACCCGCTGGTCGGCTTCGGCGCGCTTTCGGATCTCGCCGATCAGGTCGTCGATCTGGCCCTTGGTCGGCTTCACCACGACCTTCGGGTCGACCAGCCCGGTCGGGCGGATCACCTGCTCGACGAACTCCCCCGCGGCCTGGCTCAGCTCGTAGGGGCCCGGCGTCGCCGACAGGTAGACCGTCTGGCCGATCCGGTCGGCGAACTCCTCCCAGGTCAGGGGTCGGTTGTCGCACGCCGAGGGAAGCCG
>DASXJI010000342.1:0-10662 GCA_036497495.1 Mycobacterium sp. | reverse complement strand
GCGCCAGCAGTTCTCCCGGGTTCGGGTCTTCGCCTTCATCGACACCACCGACGAGGTCACCCACATGTTCGGCCCAGACGCCGACCTGGCCGTGGCCGTCCAGCGGATCACCCGGGAGGCCGGCGTCTACACCCGCGATGGGCACAGCGACTACGGCAATGCCTTCGTCTCGTTCATTCAGGCACATCCCAACGTGCTGTCGCCGCGAAGCTCGCTGCTGGTGCTCGGTGACGGGCGTACCAACTACCGGGACCCGGCCACCGACGTGTTGGCGCACATGGTGACCGCCAGCCGGCACGCGCACTGGCTCAACCCCGAGCCCAAGCACCTGTGGGGGAGCGGCGACTCGGCGGTGCCGCGCTACCAAGATGTGATCACCATGCACGAATGTCGCTCCGCCAAGCAGCTGGCGTCGGTGATCGACCAGCTGCTGCCGGTTTGATGTCCAGCACCTCACCTACGAGCCCCTCGACATTGGAAGCCCGCCCCACACCGCTCAAGTAAGCTGGCAAACCGTGCAAAAGCGGCGGCTGGGAGTGATGGGTGGGACGTTCGATCCCATCCATAACGGTCACCTGGTCGCGGCCAGCGAGGTGGCTGATCTGTTCGACCTCGACGAGGTGGTGTTCGTGCCGACCGGTCAGCCCTGGCTGAAGGGGCGCCAGGTCAGCGCCGGCGAAGACCGCTACCTGATGACGGTCGTCGCCACCGCGGCCAACCCCCGCTTCTCGGTCAGCCGCGTCGACATCGATCGCGGCGGGCCCACCTACACCAAGGACACTCTGCGGGATCTGCACAGGCTGAATCCCGACTCCGAGCTGTACTTCATCACCGGCGCCGACGCGTTGGCCTCCATCCTGTCCTGGCAGGACCTGGACGAGCTGTTCGCGGCGGCGCGATTCGTCGGCGTCAGCCGGCCCGGCTACGAGCTCGGCAGCGAGCATCTCGCCGGCGTCCTCGACGGTCTGCCCGAGGATGCGCTGTCGTTGGTCGAAATCCCGGCGCTGGCCATCTCGTCCACCGACTGCCGGCTGCGCGCCGCGGAGGGCCGGCCGTTGTGGTACCTGATGCCCGACGGCGTCGTGCAGTACATCTCCAAGCGCGACCTCTATCGCAAACCTCCGGAGGATGCGTGACGGCCACGACCGAGGCGATCGAGATGGCCACCGTCGCCGCCCGCGCGGCCGCATCGAAGCTTGCCGATGACGTCGTCGTCATCGACGTGTCCGATCAACTCGTCATCACCGACTGCTTCGTGATCGCGTCGGCGTCCAACGAACGGCAAGTCAACGCCATCGTCGACGAGGTCGAAGAGAAAATGCGCGAGGCCGGCTACAAGCCCGCTCGCCGCGAGGGCACCCGCGAAGGCCGCTGGACGCTGCTGGATTACGTCGACATCGTCGTGCACATCCAGCACCAAGACGAACGCGATTTCTACGCGCTGGATCGGCTCTGGCGGGACTGTCCTCTGGTCACGGTGGACGTCTCATGACGGTGCGCCGGCTGGTGATGATGCGACACGGTCAGACCGAGTTCAATCTCGACAGCCGGATGCAGGGTCAGCTTGACACCGAGCTGACCGAGCTGGGCCGGGCCCAGGCGATCACCGCGGCCGAGGCGTTGGCCAAACACCATCCGCTGCTGGTCGTGTCGTCTGACCTGCGCCGCGCATACGATACCGCGATCGAGTTGGAGGAACGCACCGGCCTGCGGGTCCGGATCGACGAACGCCTGCGAGAAACCCACCTCGGCGACTGGCAGGGCATGACCCACACCGAGATCGACGCGATCGCACCGGGCGCCCGACCGGCCTGGCGCGACGACGCCAGGTGGGCTCCGCACGGCGGGGAGAACCGCGTCGACGTGGCCGCCCGCAGCCTGCCGCTGATCGCCGAGCTGGTCGCCGGTGAGTCCGAGTGGGGCGCCGCCGGCGAACCGGCGCGACCGGTGTTGCTGGTCGCTCACGGTGGCCTGATCGCCGCGCTGACCGCGGCGCTGCTGCGGTTACCGGTGGACAACTGGCCCGCATTGGGCGGCATGGGCAACACCAGCTGGACCCAGCTGTCCGGTCACACCGCCGACCCCGATGCCGCCGACGACTTCGACGCCATCCGGTGGCGGCTTGACGTGTGGAACGCATCGGCACAGGTCGCCGGCGATGTCCTCTGAGCGACCGGCGCGGCCGACGCTGCTGGTTTTCGCCGATTCCCTTGCCTACTATGGGCCCACCGGCGGGCTACCGGCAGACGACCCGCGGATCTGGCCCAATATCGTTGCTGCACAGCTCGGTTGGGAACTGGAACTGATCGGCCGGATCGGCTGGACGTGCCGGGATATCTGGTGGGCGGCCACCCAGGACCCGCGGGCGTGGGCGGCGTTGCCTCGCGCCGGAGCGGTGATCTTCGCGACCGGCGGCATGGACTCGCTGCCGTCGCCGCTGCCCACCGCACTGCGGGAACTGATCCGCTACGTGCGTCCGCCGTGGCTGCGACGATGGGCTCGCGACGGCTACGGTTGGGTCCAGCCGCGACTGTCCCCGGTGGCCAGAGCCGCTCTTCCGCCGCATCTTTCGGTCGAGTACCTCGAACAGACTCGCGGCGCAATCGATTTCAACCGCCCCGGAATCCCGATTGTGGCATCGCTTCCGTCAGTGCACATCGCCGAGACCTATGGGAAAGCCCATCACGGCCGGCCGGGCACGGTCGCGGCGATCACCGAGTGGGCCGACGAACACGACGTTCCGCTGGTCGACCTGAAAGCCGCTGTCGCCGAGCATGTGCTGAGCGGTCGCGGCAATCCCGATGGAATCCACTGGAATTTCGAAGCGCACCAGGCCGTCGCGGAATTGATGCTCAAGGCGCTGGCCGAGGCCGGCATCGAAGCCGAGAAACCACGCGGCTGACTTCATGCCTGTCGTCGTAGTGACCGACTCGTCGGCGCGCCTCCCCGAGGGCTTGCGTCTGCAGTGGGGGATACGTGAAGTCCCCCTGCATATTCTGCTCGAGGGCATCGACCTGCGCGACGGCGTGGACGACGTTCCCGACAACATCCACGAATACGGAGACGCCACCACGGCGGCCGCGACACCGGCAGAGTTGGCCGACGTCTACCGGCAGGCGCTGGCCGACAGCGGCGGCGACGGGGTGATCGCCGTGCACCTTTCCAAGGCGTTGTCGGGAACGCTGGGTGCCGCCGAGGCCTCCGCGGCCGAGATCGGCTCAGGAGTAAGGGTTCTCGACTCGAAATTCACCGGGATGAACACCGGCTTCGTCGCGCTCGCCGCGGCGCGGGCCGCGGCCGACGGCGCCGACCTGGATACCGTCGTGCAAGCCGCCACCGCCGCGGTGAGCCGCAATCACGGGTTCATCGTTGTGCAACAGCTGGACAACCTGCGGCGAAGCGGGCGCATCGGTGGCGCCGGTGCTTGGCTGGGCACCAAGCTGTCGCTGAAGCCGCTGCTGCGCATTGACGACGGCAAACTTGTTCTGGCACAGCGAGTTCGCACGGCCAACAAAGCGGTCGCGACAATGATCGACCGGGTGAGTGAGATCGTCGGGGAACGATCCGCTTCGCTCGCAGTGCATCACGTCGCCAACCCCGACGGCGCCCAGAACCTGGTCGCCGCACTGGCCGAGCGACTGCCGGTGTGTGAGCCGGCGATCGTGACCGACCTGGGCCCAGTCCTCGCGTTGCACGTCGGCGCCGGAGCTCTCGCGGTGTGCTTGGAAGTAGCCGGGGAGGTGGATCCGCCGGCCCGATCGTGACGCTGATCGGCATCCCGCGTTGACGCACGGTCACGGTTCAATTCGCGGGCTCTGTGACATTGCACTGCATCTTCAGAGACAGATGCTTAAACTCTTGCTGAGACGCGACAGAGGGCAAGAAGGAGGTGGTCTGTGCCGATACAACCAACACTGGGAGATTTGCGCGTTGCAAATCTCGTTCTGGTAAAGCAGGGCTCGATTTTCAGTGCCGCCGGCGGTAAGGTCCTGCGTTCACCGCGCGTCGAGCCTTACCTGAATTGTGAATTCACATGATTGGACGTTCCGGCATAAGGACGGACATTCACCAGGCAGCCGGACTCGGACACTGGGCTGGTCGAGATGCGATCGAGCGCTTTCTACCTGATGAGGAAATTCGAAAGCTCAATCGTGACCTTCGGATACTAATAGCAAGCAACGGCACCCTCACTCGGATTCTCGGCATCGTCGCTAATGATGAGATCGTCGTGCAGATCGTTGAGCAGCAGGTTCACGGTACATCGCCGAGGATACCCGATCTAGAGCAATTACCGGGCGGCCGGATTCTTCAGCGCCGTATCTTACTGAAAGGCCGGAGCTCAGGGCACCCATTTGTAGCCGCGGAGTCGTTGATTGCTGTTGACTCATTACCTCCCGCGATTACTACAAGCTTGACACAGTCGGAGCGGCCTATTGGTGAGATTATGGCTGATAGTTGCCTTGAAACATTTAAGGAAGAGGCTAAAGTCTGGATAGGGCAGCCGCCCGGCTGGCTCGCACTTGCTGGATACCATAATTTGGAACCAAGAATTGCCGCTCGGCGGTATCGCGTTATTGCCCAAGGACAACCAGTGATCATTATCACGGAGTACTTTCTTCGAAATGTATTCCAAGATGCTCCGTAGTATGAGCCCGATCGTCGCCAAGATTCGTACGACATCGAATACAAGGAGTTGCAAATCGATTTGACCTACGTCTCCAACACTGACAACGGCAAGTCCCAGCCTTTGTACCCACGGATTGAAACCGCTTTGCGCACAGCGCAGCATGATCGGCACGTGCTGTCTTTTGCGATTCGCGGGATCGATGAAGCACGGTCACGGCGGCGAGCCGGGGAGGGGATCCAGTTATGCAAAATGGGAACCTAGCAAAGCTACTGGCTACGCGGGCAGCAGAAGCAGGATGGTATGACAAGCCCGCCTACTATGCGCCACACGTCCTGACACATGGCGAAATCCATAACAGCGGCGCACGCCTTGGCGAAGTACTGAGAAGCCGCGGTATTTCCAGTGGCGACCGCGTCCTGTTGTGCCTGCCGGATTCGCCGGAATTAGTGGGACTATTGCTCGCCTGTCTGGCTCGCGGGATTCTGGCGTTCGTCGCGAATCCGGAGTCCCATCTCGAAGACCACGCGTTCCAGGAACGTGACACCGAACCGGCGCTTGTCGTCACAACTGCCGCTCTCCGCGCTCGGTTTCAACAGTCGCGCGTTGTGGAAGCCGGCGAGCTCCTGGCCGAGGCCGGCCGAGTCGAGGCCGGCGACTACGAGTCGCTGAGCAGCGACGCTCTTGCGTACGCTACCTACACTTCGGGTACTACCGGTCCACCGAAAGCTGCGCTGCATCGGCACGGCGATGTGTCAGCTTTTGTCGAGGCGATGTGTGGCAAAGCGTTGCGGCTCACTCCCCAAGATATCGGGCTGAGCAGTGCACGCATGTACTTCGCGTACGGTCTGGGTAATTCGGTTTGGTTTCCACTGGCGACGGGTGGTTCGTCAGTAATCAATCTGTCGCCGGTCAGCCCGGAGAAAGCTGCCGAGCTGAGTGCAAGATTTGGGCCGTCCGTGCTTTATGGTGTGCCAACTTTCTTCGCCAGAATTATTGAGACGTGCTCTCCCGATTCGTTTAGCTCGCTACGGTGTCTGGTTTCAGCGGGAGAGGCGCTCGTGGCTGGGCTCGCCGATCAACTCGTAGAATTCTTCGGTGGTATTCCTATTCTTGACGGAATTGGATCCACCGAGGTCGGGCAGACATTTGTATCGAACAGGATCGATGAATGGCGTCGAGGAACCATTGGAAAAGTTCTCAAACCTTATGAGATTCGAGTGGTGGCAGACGGCGAACCCGCCAAACCAGGTGTCGAGGGCGACTTATGGGTCCGAGGGCCATCGATAGCAGCCGGCTACTGGAACCGGCCCGCAGATCCGTCGACGGCAGATAAGTCGACCGACCGGGATTGGCTCAATACCGGCGATCGAGTTTCCATCGACGGCGACGGATGGGTTACGTACCGTTGCCGCGCGGATGATATCGAAATCGTCGGGGGGCTCAACGTCAATCCAGTTGAGGTTGAGCGGCTCATCGTCGACCACGACAATGTGGCGGAGGCCGCGGTTGTCTCAGTAACGGAGCCCGCCGGAGCGACGGCGTTGCAGGCGTTTGTGGTCCCGGCGAGTGGCAAACTAGTTGAGCAGTCGATTATCCGAGACATTCACCGCCGATTGCTTACCCAGTTGTCTGCCTTCAAGGTGCCGCATAGGTTTGCCGTGGTTGAACAACTTCCTCGAACCTCGAACGGAAAGTTGTTGCGAGGTGCGCTTCGTGCGGAGAGTCCAACGGAGCCGATTTGGGACCTCGCGGCCATGGCGCCGCAGTTGGACTCGGAGACGACCGCCGGCGCACCGGCATCGAATTTTCACGTTCCTGAAAACCCGGGCGGCGCGACGCTTAACGAACGGTTGGCCGCCTTGCAGGAAGAACGTCACCGGCTGGTGGTGGAGGCGGTCGGTATAGAGGCCGCCAAGATATTGGGCGAGCCTGATTTTCAGTCGATGAATCCGGATCTCACTTTCGCGGAGCTTGGGTTCGATTCGCAGATGACAGTCGAACTTCGTAATCGGGTGGCGGCAGTGACAGGTCTGCGCCTGCGCGACACGGTGGGGTGGGATTACGGCTCGATCACCGGACTGGCTCGTTATTTAGAGGGTGAACTCGCCGGCTCGACCCTGCCGGTGCCCCTGCCTTCCCCACCAAACGCCGATGAGCCGGTGGTCGTGGTGGGGATGAGCTGCCGGTTCCCGGGTGGGGTGAATTCCCCGCACGCGCTGTGGGAGGTCGTGGCGGCGGGCCGGGATCTGGTGTCGGAGTTCCCTGTCGATCGGGGTTGGGACGTCGGGGAGTTGTTCGACCCTGATCCAGACGCGATGGGCAAGACTTACGCGCGGCAGGGCGGATTTGTCGCAGACGTGGCCGGTTTTGATGCCGGGTTTTTCGGGATCGCCTCCGGCGAGGCATTGGCGATGGATCCGGAGCAACGATTGTTGCTGGAATGCTCCTGGGAGGCCCTGGAGCACGCCGGAATCGAACCGACATCGTTGCGGGGCTCGGCGACCGGAGTGTTCACCGGGATCTTCGGGCAAAGCTATGCCAGCGACGCGAGCGACCTGGAGGGGTATCGGCTCACCGGTACGGCGTCGAGCGTCGCCTCGGGGCGGGTGGCGTATTTCCTGGGGCTGGAGGGTCCGGCGGTGTCGGTGGACACCGCGTGTTCGTCGTCATTGGTGGCCCTGCATTGGGCGGTGCAGTCGTTGCGGTCGGGAGAGTCCGATTTGGCGTTGGCCGCTGGCGCGACGGTGCTCTCGTCTCCGGCGGTTTTCGTGGGGTTCAGTCGGCAGCGGGGACTGGCAGTCGATGGGCGGTGCAAGTCGTTTGCCGGCGCTGCTGACGGGACAGCGTGGGGTGAGGGCGTCGGGGTCGTGGTGCTCGAGCGGTTGTCGGATGCGCGACGGCTAGGGCATTCGGTGTTGGCGGTAGTGCGCGGTAGCGCGGTCAACCAGGACGGTGCCTCGAACGGCTTGACCGCACCTAATGGACCTTCCCAGCAGCGGGTGATTCGGGCGGCGTTGGCCAGTGCGGGGTTGACCGCTGCCGATGTGGATGTGGTGGAGGCCCACGGCACGGGCACCACATTGGGTGATCCCATTGAGGCGCAGGCGCTGTTAGCCACCTACGGGCAAGACCGGCCACCGGGGCGGCCACTCTGGTTGGGCTCGATTAAATCGAATATGGCTCACACTCAGGCTGCGGCCGGCGTGGCCGGGGTCATCAAGATGGTGCAGGCGATGCGCTATGGGGTGATGCCGGCGACGCTGCACGTCGATGTTCCTTCCCCTTACGTGGATTGGTCGAGCGGCGAGGTGTCGGTGTTGACCGAGGCTCGCGACTGGCCGGCCGACGGGCATCCGCGCCGGGCAGGCGTTTCCTCGTTTGGGATCAGCGGCACCAACGCTCATGTGATCCTGGAGCAAGCTCCGCCCGACCAAACCGAAAGTGCCAGCGGTGCAACAGCTTCCGGTGAACCTGACCGGACGGGGATGTCGGCGCTGCCGTGGGTGATTTCGGCTCGATCGGCTGAGGCATTGACCGCGCAGGCGAGCCGATTGCTGACCCACGTGCAAGCCGACGAACGACTGAACCCTGCCGATGTGGGGTGGTCGTTGGCGCGGCGGTCGGTGTTTGAGCATCGAGCAGTGGCGGTGGGCGCTGATCGCCAGCAGTTGATCGCGGGGTTGACCGGGATCGCCCGCGGAGAGCCGGCTACGGGCGTGGTGACGGGCCGGGCGAGCTCGGTCGGCAAGACGGTGATGGTGTTCCCCGGGCAGGGGTCGCAGGCGATTGGGATGGGCCGCGAGTTGCATGACCAGTTGCCGCTATTCGCCCACGCTTTTGATGCGGTGGCCGATGAGTTGGATCGGCATCTGCGATTGCCACTGCGCCAAGTTGTGTGGGGCGATGATCAGGGTCTGCTTGACAGCACGGAGTTCGCCCAACCGGCGTTGTTCGCGGTCGAGGCGGCGTTGTTCACCTTGATGCGGAGCTGGGGTTTGAGCCCGGACTTTGTGATGGGTCATTCGGTGGGGGAGTTGTCGGCGGCATATGTGGCGGGGGTCTTGAAGCTGACGGACGCCGCGATGTTGGTCGCTGCGCGGGGCCGGTTGATGCAGGGCCTGCCGGCTGGTGGAGCCATGGTCTCGGTGGGCGCCAGCGAACGCGAGGTGGCGCCGTTGCTCTGTGAAGGAGTGGCGATCGCGGCGATCAACGGTCCCGAATCGGTGGTGATCTCCGGTGCACAGCCCGCAGTGAGCGCCATTGCGCAGCGGTTCGCTGAGCAGGGCCGGCGGATCCGGCCGTTGGCCGTCTCCCATGCGTTTCATTCGCCGTTGATGGAGCCGATGCTCGAGGAGTTCGCGCGGATCGCCGCCCGGGTTGAGGTGCGGAAGCCGCAGATTGGCGTCGTGTCGAACGTGACCGCCGAGCTGGCCGGATCCGGATCTGATTTTGGCTCGGCGCAGTATTGGGTGAACCATATCCGTCGGCCTGTGCGGTTCGCCGACAGTGCGCGCCATCTGCAAACCCGCGGCGCCACCCGTTTTATCGAGGTCGGTCCGGGCAGTGGTTTGACGGCCGCCATCGAACAGTCGCTGTCGCCCATTGAGATCGAGGTGGTCTCGGTGCTGGGTAAAGGCCGTCCCGAGGTGGCTTCACTGGTGACTGCGGCCAGTCAGCTGTTTGCCACTGGGATGCCGGTCGACTGGCCGGCGGTGTTTGCCGGCTCGGGTGGACGGCGGGTGGAGTTACCCACCTATGCGTTTCAGGGGCGCCGGTTTTGGTCGCAGGGGGCTTCGTCAGGGCCCAGTGATGCGACCGCCTTGGGTGTGGAAGGGACCGGGCACCCGCTGTTGGGTGCGGTAGTTGAGCGACCGGATTCCGATGGGCTGGTGTTGACCGGTCGGTTGTCGCTGGCGGCTCAGCCGTGGTTGGCCGACCACTCGGTGGGCGGGGTGGTGCTGTTTCCCGGGACTGGTTTTGTGGAGTTGGTGATCCGCGCCGCGGATGAGGTCGGGTGCACGGTCATCGACGAGCTGGTGCTGGCCACGCCACTGGTGATGCAGCAGGGCGCCGGGTTGCAGCTGCAGGTGGTGGTTGGAGCTGCTGGTGAGGCCGGCAGCCGCACGGTGTCGGTGTATTCCCGGCGCGATCAACCCGATGCGGAGTGGTTGCTGCACGCGGAGGGCATGCTCGGAGTAGCCGTCGTGGAAGCGTCGGCGGATTTCTCCGTTTGGCCGCCGGTCGATGCGGAAAGCGTGGACATTTCGGATGGCTATGCGCAGCTCGCAGCGCGCGGCTACCAGTACGGCCCGGCGTTTCGGGGCTTGGTGGCGCTATGGCGGCGCGGGCCAGAGCTCTTCGCAGAGGCCGCCATCCCCGCGGAGGCCGGTGTTCAAGTCGACGGGATGGGAATTCATCCAGCCCTGTTGGATGCGGTCTTGCACGCCATTGGGCTTGCCGGCGACACCACCCAAACGGTGTTGCCATTTTGCTGGCGGGGGGTGTCGCTCCATGCGGGCGGCGCTGGGCGGGTGCGGGCCCGCTTGACCGCGCTGGGTGCGGATGCGATGTCGGTGGAGATAGCCGATGCTGCGGGGTTGCCGGTGTTGGCGGTGCGCTCGCTGGTGACCCGCCCGATGACCGGTGAGCAGCTACACGCCGCGGTGACTATGGCTGCCGCCCGCCCAGATCGCGAACCGCTAGAAGTTGTGTGGTCCCCAATACCGCTGAAGCCCAACGGAATTGACGGGCTGGAGCAGCTCCCGGTGATTTCCTGGGAAGAGTTTTGTGCTGGCGATGGTGCTGGTTTGGGCGAGGTTGCCAACGGCAACGGTGAAAGCGCCGGCGCAGGGCGAGTGGTGGTGTGGCAGTGCGGGTTTGCCGGTGACGATGTGGTGGGTTCGGCACATACCGCCACCCACACCGCCTTGCAAGTGCTGCAGCGCTGGCTGATTGGTAGTCAAACGGGCACATTGGTGGTGTTGACCCATGGTGCCGTGGCGTTGCCCGGTGAGGATGTCAGCGATCTGGCCGCC
>DASXJI010000341.1:0-2770 GCA_036497495.1 Mycobacterium sp. | reverse complement strand
CAGTGCGCTATCCCGCCGACACCGAGATCGACATCGGCGCCAACGACATGAGCGCGCACGTTCAGAACACGATCAACGGCTGCCCCAACACCCGCATCGTGCTGGGTGGCTACTCGCTGGGCGCGGCGGTCACCGACGTCGTGATGGCGGCCCCCATCGCGGCATTCGGCTTCACCAATCCGCTGCCGCCGGGCTCCGACCAGCACATCGCGGCGATCGCATTGTTCGGCAACGGCACCCAGTGGGTCGGGCCGATCACCAATTTCAATCCGGTCTACGCCGACCGGACCATCGACTTATGCCACGGCACCGACCCGATCTGCAACCCGGCCGACCCGCACACCTGGCAGGACAACTGGGCGCAGCACGCCGGCAACCTCTATATCAGCGCCGGCATGGTCAATCAGGCCGCCGACTTCGTCGCCGGCAAACTGGCATAGCCACATTCGCTGATCGAACGAGTGGTCGGCGACATCCCCCGGTCCCAGCCCCGCGTTCGCCGGCACGCTGTAGCTCAGTCCCGCGTACGAAGGTCGCGGGTGATCAGCGTGCGCGCCTGCAGTTCGCTGTCGGGCGGGTAGTCCACTCCCACCAGCGTCAAACCCCGCGCCGGCGCGGCAGCGTAGTCGCTGGAGCGGCGGGTGTCGGTCAGCAGCTCCGCACACCAGTCGGCGGTGCGCCGATGTTCGCCGACCGCCAGCAGCGCACCGACCAGCGATCGCACCATCGCCCAGCAGAACGCGTCGGCGGTGACGTGCGCGGTGATCAGATCGCCGTCGCGCTCCCAGTCGAACCGCTGCAGGTCGCGAATCGTGGTGGCACCTTCGCGATGACGGCAAAATGCGGCGAAGTCATTCAACCCCAACAGGTTCCGCGACGCCGCGGCCATCGCGTCGACGTCGAGCACCCGCGGCCACGCCGTGATGTAGCGGGCCTGACTCGGCTCCACGCCATAGTCGGCGGTGGAAAGCCGATAGAAGTAGTGGCGTCGTAACGCCGAGAACCGCGAGTCGAAACCGGCTGGCGCACGGACGATCTGGCGGACCCGAACGTCGGCGGGTAGCAGTCGGCCCAGCCGCCGGACCAGCGGCTGAAATTCGGGCTGATTCGGCCGCGGGGTACGCGGATACGCGTTGGAAAGCTCATTGAGCGGAACGTCGACATGGGCGACCTGGCCGGTGGCGTGCACACCGGTGTCGGTGCGACCGGCTGCGCGCAGCCGCAACTGACTGCGAAACACCGTCGACAGCGAATCCTCGAGAACACCCGCGACGGTCCGCTGACCCGACTGTGTCGCCCACCCGGCGAAATCCGTGCCGTCGTAAGCGATATCGAGCCTAAGACGAACGCACCCGCCATCGGAGTCGATGGCGGGTGCGTTCGTCAACGGCAAATCGTCAGGACTCGTCAGCGTCCCCGGCTTCCGCTTCAGCGGCCTGCGGCTCCTTGGCCTCCGGCTCCGTCGTCTCGGCCTCAGCAGCCTCGTCAGCGGTCTCGACCTCAGCCACCGCCTCGGGCTCGACGGCGGCCTGCGGTGCTGCCGCCGCGGCCTCGGCCGGGACCGCCTTGGAAGCACCCACCCGACGCGCGCGATCGGCTTCGGAGGTCACCGTCTTCTCCTGCACCAGCTCGATGACCGCCATCGGCGCGTTGTCGCCCTTGCGGTTCTCGACCTTGATGATGCGGGTGTAGCCGCCGTTGCGGTCGGAGAAGAACGGCCCGATCTCGGCGAACAGGCTGTGCACCACGTCCTTGTCGCGGATCTTCTTGAGCACCTCACGCCGATTGTGCAGCGTGCCCTTCTTGGCGTGGGTGATCAGCTTCTCCGCGTAGGGCCGCAATGCCCGAGCCTTGGTTTCGGTGGTCTTGATCCGACCGTGCTCGAACAGCGCCGTCGCCAGGTTGGCCAGGATCGCCTTCTGGTGCGAAGACGACCCGCCGAGGCGAGGACCCTTAGTGGGCTTGGGCATTGCGGCTTCTCCTAAGTGGGGCCGGTCCCCGTATCAGGTAGGACCGGGACGGAATTCTTTAGAGCTGTTCGGTTTCGGCGTAGTCCGCGTCGTCGTAGTTGCCCTCGGCGGACCAGGTGCCGGTGGCGACGTCGTAGCCGGCGACCTCGGACGGGTCGAAGCTGGCCGGGCTGTCCTTCAGCGACAGACCCAACTGGTGCAGCTTGACCTTCACCTCGTCGATGGACTTCTGACCGAAGTTGCGGATGTCGAGCAGGTCGGACTCGGTGCGCGACACCAGTTCTCCGACGGTGTGCACGCCCTCACGCTTGAGGCAGTTGTAGGAGCGCACGGTCAGATCCAGGTCGTCGATCGGCAGCGCGAACGACGCGATGTGGTCGGCCTCGGCCGGCGACGGCCCGATCTCGATGCCCTCGGCCTCGACGTTGAGTTCGCGTGCCAGGCCGAACAACTCGACCAGCGTCTTACCCGCCGACGCCAGCGCGTCACGGGGGCCGATCGAGCTCTTGGTCTCGACGTCGAGGATCAGCTTGTCGAAGTCGGTGCGCTGCTCGACACGAGTCGCGTCCACCTTGTAGGTCACCTTGAGCACCGGCGAGTAGATGGAATCGACTGGGATACGGCCGATTTCAGCACCCGACGCCTTGTTCTGCACGGCCGGGACGTAACCGCGGCCACGCTCGACCACGAGCTCGATCTCGAGCTTGCCCTTGTCGTTCAGCGTCGCGATGTGCATCTCCGGGTTGTGCACGGTGACGCCGGCCGGCGGCACGATGTCACCGGCGGTGACCTCGCCCGGG
>DASXJI010000340.1:0-7766 GCA_036497495.1 Mycobacterium sp. | reverse complement strand
ATCTGCGGCCAGGCCGCGAACCGCGCAGCGATCACGTCGTACTTGGGGTCCTGGAAGTCTTGGGGCTCCCCCAACCAGCGCCGCAGCCCGCGCCACTGTCGAGGCGACATCACGCACAGCCGGACGTAGCCGTCCTGGCAGGGGTAGATCGGGTAGGCGTCCTGGTTCTTGGGGCGTCCGCGCCAGCGGTCCGGTCGACGGATGCCCGCAGCGGCTTGACCGTGCGCCCCGAATGCCGGATCGAGCGCCATCACGACAGCCTCGAACCGGGAAAAGTCAATGTAATCACCTGTCCCACAACGCAACCGGTTGTAGTACGCGACTAGCGCGGCCCAGGCGGCCTGAACGGCGGCGGTGGCTGACGCGATACCGTCCGGCGGCGAGACCGGTCTCCCCGTCCTGGGGCCCGACCGTGCCAACGACCCCGACAGCGCATACAGCACCGGATCGGTTGCCCGCCACGACGAACGAGGTCCCGTGCGGCCGAAATCGGTCACCGACATCGCCACCAGTTGCGGAAAGCGATCCGCCAGGTCTTCGCACGAGGTTCCGTATGTCTCGGCCTGGCCGGGAGTCCCGCTGTCGATCACGATGTCGGCGCCGCCGGCGAGTTCGATCAACCGCTCGCAATCCTGCGGGTCGGACGGGTCGAGCACGATGCTGCGCTTGTTCGCATTGTGCAGTGCGAAGCGCACTCCGGTACCGGCCAGCGTCGGGCGCCGGGTACGCGCCGGGCAGCCGCCCGGCGGCTCAACCTTCATGACATCGGCGCCCAAGTCGGCCAACAGCCGGGTCACCGCGGCGCCGTCGTCATCGGACAGGTCGAGTACCCGCAGCGATGCGAGCAGGTGGTCAGGCACCAGGCCAGCGTAGTTCGCACGTCGCGCCCCGCTTCGGCTACCTCGCATGTATGAGAACCATCGGTAGCCTGGTGGGATGTCTGGCTACGAGAGCACCCCGGTCGAACCGTACCCGGTGCTCGCGCAGCTTTCGGCGCTGCACCAATTCCGCATCCAGGTCGACGTCGCCGTCGTCGTGGTAGTGCTGGCATGCGCGAACTTGCTGGCGCACTTCAGCACACCGTGGGCAGGTGTCGTGACGGTCCCGGTCGTGGCGGTCGGATTGGTCGCCTGGTTGCGGATCAACGGCCTGGGTTGGGCCGAACTCGGGCTGGGCCGCGAGCACTGGAGATCCGGAGCGGCATATGCCGTGGGCGCCGTTGTGCTGGTGGTGTCGGTGATCGCGATCGGCGCGCTGCTGCCATGGACGCGGCCGATGTTCATGAACCACCGCTACGCGACGATCTCCGGGGCGCTGATCGCCTCGATGCTGATCATCCCGCTGCAAACCGTCATCCCCGAGGAGCTGGCGTTCCGCGGCGTGCTGCACGGCGCATTGAACCGGGCGTGGGGGTTTCGCGGCGTTGCGTTCGGGGGTTCGCTGTTGTTCGGTCTGTGGCACATCGCGACGTCGCTTGGTTTGACGACCAGCAACGTCGGCTTTACCCGGCTGTTCGGCGGCGGAATCGTCGGGATGCTGGCCGGGGTCTTGCTGGCGGTGGTCGCGACCGCGGCAGCCGGGTTTGTGTTCAGTTGGCTGCGGCGACGCAGCGGCAGCCTGCTGGCACCGATCGCACTGCACTGGTCGCTGAACGGCGCGGGGGCTCTGGCTGCCGCTTTGGTGTGGCATCTGTCGAGCTGACGCGTCGCTACACGAGCAGGACAGCCGCCCCAGAGATGCGGCCGGCGCCGAGATCCGACAGTGCCCGATCCGCTTGATCCAGTGGGTATTCCGGCGTGGTCACTGTGATGTGGTGTTCGCCGACGAAGTCGAGGAAGGCCCGCGCGTCGGCGCGGGTATTGGACGTCACCGAGCGAACCTGGCGCTCTTGAAACAGATGGCGCTGATAGTTGAGCGCGGGAATATCGCTCAGGTGAATTCCAGCGATCGCCAGCGTGCCACCGCGATCCAGCGCTTCCAGCGCCGGCAGCACCAGCTCGCCGACCGGGGCGAACAGGATCGCGGCGTCCAGAGGTACCGGTGGCGGATCAGCGGCCCCCTGCGCCGAAGCGGCACCTAATCCCAGGGCCAATTCCTGGGCTGCGACGCCGCGTGTCATCACGTGCACCTCGGCGCCCTGAGCGAGCGCGACCTGCGCGGTGATGTGCGCACTGCCGCCAAACCCGTACAGCCCCAACCTGCCGCCGGGCCGGAGCGCGGCCCGCTGCAGCGACCGATAGCCGATGATGCCGGCGCACAGCAGGGGCGCCAGCTCAGTGTCGCTGTAGCCGCTCGGCAGGTGATGGGCGAAAGCCGCAGGGACCGTTGTGAATTCAGCGTAGCCGCCGTCGCTATCCCAACCGGTGTAGCGGGAATTCGGGCACAAGTTCTCGTCGCCGCGTCGGCAGTACGCGCATACGCCGCAGGTGTGCCGTAGCCACGCTATCCCGACCCGGTCGCCGACCTTGAACTCGTCACCCGCTTCAGCGCCGACCTCGATGACCTCGCCGACCGCCTCGTGCCCGGGCGTTACCTTTGCCCGGTGCACGGGAAGATCACCCTCGATGACGTGTAGGTCGGTCCGGCACACGCCGCACGCACGCACGGCAACCAGGAGGTCGGACGGCCCGGGCCGCGGCACGTGCGCGCTGACGTATTCCAGCGGGTGGGTGTCCATCGGACCCGGCCGACGCACCCGCCACGCATGCATGGTTGCGGAGGTCATTGATACAGCGTGCCGCTAATTGCCACTGCCGCAACGGGTTAACGTTTGGCAGCGCCACGCAGTAGCCGCACGACGAAGAGCAGAATGACGGCCCCGAGTAACGCGGTGAAGAAGGTGAACCACCGGCGCCCGTGCTCGACGTCGACGTGGAGCCAGCTGAGCAGCGTTCCGCCGATGTAGCCGCCGATTACGCCCACGACGATGTCGATCAGAATGCCGGAGCCGCCGCCTCTGATGATCTTGCTCGCGAGCCAGCCGGCGATGCCGCCGATGATGATGTAGGCGAGCCAGCTGACGGCGGTCGGTGTGGACAATGCGAAAAATTGAGCGGCGGCAATCCCGTCCATCGAATCTCCTTGCTGTCGCGGTAAAGCCCGTTGCTGGACCGGTGCGCTAATCGGATCAGCGTAATCACGTGAACGGTCGTCGGACACGTTCCCGATCAACCTTTTTCAACGAGTGACGGCGTTGGGAGCCGAGAGTCGCCCGACGAAAGCTAGGTGGAGATCGCGCCCCGTGCCGGTGCCGGGCCGTTCCCACCGGCAGGCTGTCCAGGCGTCGGTGGTGCCGCCGGCGCAGGTGCGGGTGCCGGGGCGCCCGGCGCGGGTGCCGGAGCCGGGGCGCCCGGAGCGGGTCCTGGTGCCGGCGCTCCTGGTGCCGGAGCCGGCGCGCCCGGAGCGGGTGCTGGTGCAGGAGCCGGCGCGCCCGGAGCGGGTGCTGGTGCAGCCGGGGGGGCCAGCAGCGGAAGGACGGATTCGGCCAGCGTCGTGGCGCCCGCCTTGTCCACCGGGTCGTTCCCGGTGCCCAGCCACACCACGAACCAGCGCTGGTTCGCCGCGTTCGGCGGGACGTTCGGCCCCGACGGGCCAATCACTCCGGCCCAGATCTGGCCGTTCGGTTTGCTGGCATCGCTGAACTTCACCTCGTAGTACGACGCACCCCCGGACATCCCCTTGGCGGCCAGGGCGGTGGTTTCCTGATTGATCCGGGTGCCCGGGTACGGCATGAAGAACTCACCCATGTCCGAAGCGAGCCGGGTGGCTGCCTTGGTGTTGTCGGGTTCAGCGCTGGCGTACAGCTTCTGGTCCAACCTCCCGAGCACGACGCGGGTGTCGTTGGCGACCGGCGGCGGCTGACCCGCGCTGGGCGCCCCGGCGATCTTGCTGAGCAGCGCCGAGCCGTAGTCGAGGTGAGTGGCGTCGGATTCCACCCATCCCGCGGGCAGGACGAAGCTGAACGCACCGACCGGATTGTCGATCCGTCCGGCATTCGGGTCGACCGGCGGCGGCGCGGGAGCATTGGGATCGCCTGCGGGCGGCGCCGCGACCGGGTCGGCGGCTGGAGGTGCCGCGGCGGGCCCGGCCGGACCGGGGGCGGCATCCGGTGCAGCGGGAGGATTGGCCGGAGCAGGTGCCGGCGGGTTGCCCGGCGCGGGTGCCACCGGGGTCGCCGGCGCCGGCGGGGGCGGCGGCACTGGGTCAGCGCTTGCGGTAATCGGCAACGCGAACGTGATCGCTGCGGCACCCCCGAGGACCGCGGTTGCACGCGCCATCCAGCGGTTTTGGGGCCGTGTCGAGTTTCGGTCCACCTGGTCCATGAGCAAAAAACCTACCGTGTTACACCCGTGACGCAAGTGTGAATTGCTGAGGATGGGATCAATTTATTGTCAGCTGGGAGCACAAGATCCGGCATAAAACGCAGCTCACCGGCGCGGCAGTGTGGTCGTGGCCATGACCCGCTATCCGGGGCGCAGTCGGGCGCGTCATCACGACCGCCGTTTTGCCCGCTCAGGGACTCGCGAAGCCGGCCTGAGTCAACACCCGTTGGCCCGTCGCACCGGTCACCAGGTCGACGAACTTCTGTGCCAGCGCCGGCTGCGACGCATGTTTGAGGATGGCGATCGGATAGATGTTCACTGCATCGCTCGACTCGGGAAACTGGACCGCGGCGACTTTGTCACCGGCTTTGTGCGCATCGGTGAGGTAGACCAGGCCGGCGTCAGCGTCGCCACTGGTGACTTTTCCCAGCACGCCAGACGACACCGACTCCTCGCTGGCCGGATTGAGATGCACCCCGGTGTTGTCCTCGATGCGTTGCGCGGCGGATCCACAGGGCGCCGACGCCTGGCATACCGCGACACGTAGGTCGGGCTCGGCGAGATCGGCGAACGACCAGATCTGCTTCGGGTCGCCTGGCGCGGTGACGATCACCAGCGTGTTCGAAGCGAAGTTGATCGGATCGCTGCTGGTCAGGTCGGCCTTGACCACGGTGTCCATCTGAGCGCTGTCCGCTGAGGCGAAGATGTCGGCGCTGGCGCCTTGGGCTAGCTTGTTCGCGAGTTCCGACGACGTTGCGAAGTCGAAATCGATTGTGGCGCCGGGGTTGTCGGTTTGGAACTTTCCGGCCAGCAGGGTGAACGCGGGCTTGAGCAAGGCGGCCGCGAACACGACGATCGAGTGGGCCGACGATGTGGATGCCGTCGTCGACGACGGTGTCTTCTGCCCGCAGCCGCTCAGGTCGGCCACCAGTGCCAACGACAGCAGGGCCGCCGTCCATGCTGGCGCGGTGCTGGGCCGGACGGTCACGCTGCCCAGCGTTGTCCAAACAGTGACCGTGCCGTGCCGGATTCGAAGTTTCATATCTAGCTACCGTCCAGTAACATAAGGAAACGTTAATGCCATACACGCCCTGAAATCCCAGGGACCGGCGTTGCGGTGTGTCACCATCGAAGCATCGGAGGACCGTTGCTCCAGGTGGAAGCCGCGGTGCTCTTCACGGGCCGGCACCTGGATTCAATGGTGAATATGAGGAGGTCATGGCGGTGGAAGTACTGGTTACCGGCGGCGACACGGAATTAGGTCGCGCCGTTGCTGAGGGGTTCCACAACGAGGGCCACACGATCACCCTGCTGGGTGCGCGCCGAGATGACCTCGAGGTAGCCGCCAAGGAGATCGAAGCGGACGCGATCATCTGCGACAACACCGACCCGGTCGCGCTGGCCGAGGTTCGACACCTCTTCCCCCACCATTTGGACACCATCGTCAACATCCCGGCGCCTCGCTGGAGCTCCGGCGACCCGCGCGCCTACTCGCTGTCGGATCTCGCCGCCGCCTGGCGCAACTCCCTGGACGACACCATGCTTTCGGCCGTGCTGACACTCGAGACGGTAGGCGATCACCTCCGCTCCGGCGGGTCGATCATCAGCGTCGTGCCGGAGAACGCCCGCCCAGGTAGCGCCGAGGCCGCGGTCAAGGCTGCCCTCGCAAGCTGGGTCGCCGGTCAGGCGACGGTCTTCGGCACTCGCGGTATCACGGTCAACGCCGTGGCCGCTGGGCGTAGCGCGCAGCCCGGCTACGAAGGGCTGTCCCGCACGCCGCCGCCGGTTGCCGCCGAGATCGCCAGGATGTCGCTGTTCCTCACCACCGGCGCTACCCGCCACATCACGGGCCAGATGCTGCACGTCAGCCACGGCGCGCTGACGCAGTTCGCCTAGCGCGTAATTCGCGGGAGCGACCTTCGCCGCTGAGCGCGGGTCACTAGGGTGGATTTCGTGACTATCCGTCTTGGCTTTCAAATCCCCAACTTCTCTTACGGCACCGGCGTCGAGCAGCTCTTCCCGACCGTAATCGCGCAGGCTCGCGAGGCCGAATCAGCGGGGTTTGACTCGGTTTTCGTGATGGACCACTTCTACCAACTCCCGATGCTCGGCTCCCCCGACCAGCCGATGCTCGAGTCCTACACAGCCCTTGGCGCGCTGGCAACCGCGACCGAGCGAGTTCAGCTGGGCACTTTGGTGACAGGCAACACCTACCGCAATCCCACGCTGCTGGCCAAGGTCATCACCACCTTGGACGTGGTCAGTGCGGGCCGGGCGATTCTGGGCATCGGCACGGGCTGGTTCGAGCTCGAACACGACGAGTTGGGCTACGAATTCGGCACCTTCACGGATCGGTTCAACCGTCTTGACGAGGCACTCCAGATCATCCTGCCGATGTTGAAAGGTGAACGACCGACATTTTCCGGTAAGTGGTACCGCGCCGAAAATGCACTGGCCAACCCGCGCTATCGCGATCACATTCCGCTGATGATCGGCGGCAGCGGCGAGAAGAAAACAATCCCGCTGGCCGCCCGGCACTTCGACCATCTGAACGTGATCGCCGGATTCGATGAACTGGCCGGCAAGGTCAAAATTGTCCGGGAGCGCTGCGAGGAAATCGGCCGCGACCCCGCAACGCTGGAGACCAGCATGTTGCTGACCGTGCTACTCGACGACAACGTAACGACGGACCAGATCCCGGCGGAGATGAGTGAACGCATGCTGGCCGGAAGCGCCGCCTCCATCGCCGAGCAGGTTCAGACCAAGGTGCTGGACGCCGGCATCGACGGCGTGATCATCAACATGCCGTTCTACACCCCTGGTGTAGTCAGCGCGGTCGGCGATGCGTTACGCCCGCTGGTGGGTCTTTGAGCCGGTAGCGAGGCGCGTCACGTCTGACATCAGCGGGTGTGGGCGATCACACCGACTAACGTCGGTGATTGCAGGTCCGGGCGACTACCGTGGAGGTGCACGCAGTCGCCGCTGAGGAGCACTTACGCCATGAACGCCGAGCCCGAAGTTTCCGGACTCAATCATCGACACCGGGTTGTCGTCATCGGATCCGGATTCGGTGGTCTGAACGCAGTCAAGAAGCTGAAAAGGGCCGACGTCGACATCAAGTTGATCGCTCGTACTACCCATCACCTGTTTCAGCCGATGCTCTACCAAGTGGCGACCGGCATCGTCGCCGAAGGTGCGATCGCCCCCCCAACGCGGATGATCCTGCGGGGTCAGCACAACGCTCAGGTTCTGCTCGGCGATGTCACGCACATTGACTTGAAGGGCAAGTTCGTCTTCTCGGAATTACTCGGCCACAGCTACGAAACCCCTTTTGACAGCTTGATTATCGCTGCCGGGGCCGGCCAGTCTTACTTCGGCAACGACCACTTCGCCGAATTCGCGCCCGGCATGAAGTCCATCGACGACGCTCTGGAATTGCGTGGT
>DASXJI010000339.1:0-7997 GCA_036497495.1 Mycobacterium sp. | reverse complement strand
GGCCCGGAGCCGGCCGGAGTGCCGTCGATGAAGCGATCTGACAGCGTGCCGCTGCCTCCGGCGATCGGCAACAAATCCAGCAACGGCCGCAGTGCCGGCTGGCCGGATCCGGCCGCCGCTTGCACGACCGAGTCGAGGAGTTTGGCGGTGAGGCGGTCTTCGACCGACAAGCCGCTGGAGTCGCGCAAGATCGCGCTGCCGGTGTCGATGTGCGCGGTACTCAGCCGGTTGGTTACCGCGTCGACGGCGCCGGCAAAGCTCAGTGGCCGCTGCATGGATGCCGCCACCTCGCGCGCGATGCACTCGGCCATCACGTTGTCGGAGATGTTCATCATCTCGTTGAGCCGGTCGATCAGCGGGGCCGACTGGACCGCGGCCAGTTGCCGCGTGCCGGAGCTGACGGCTTGGCCGGTCACAGTCACCCGCTGCGGGTCGACGCCCAGCGCGCTGGCCAGCGCGCGTCCCGCGTCCAGGGCCGGCGTCACCGATCGCCGCGACTCGTCGGTCGCCGGCTGGATCCGTCCGGCGTCGAGCATCACCGACTCGATCGGCGCGATGTCGCCACCCTCGATGTCGGCCGGGTCCCAGCCGGGCGCGAAGGTCGCACCGCTGAAAAGTGAGGTATTCACTTGCACCGCGGTCGGCGTCACGCCGCTGCGACGCACCTGATCGGCTAGATCGCTGAGCCGAGCCGCGCCGTGGTACCAGGTGTCCTGCCCGGGCGTCGCGCCCGACAGCGTCGGGTCGCCGCCGCCGACCAGCACGACGGTTCCGGGTTGATCGGCGGCTACGACGCGGGTTGTCACCCGCGCGTTGCGGTCCAGCGCCAAAAGCGCGGCGGCGGTAGTCAACGTCTTGTTGGTGGACGCCGGCTGCAGCAGCAGGTCGTCGAATTGGCTCCACAATTCATCGCCGGTGATCGCATCGGTGACCCGGCCGCCCAGCTTGCCCAGGTTGGGGTCGGCCACCACCGCCGCCAGGGCTGCGGCCAGGCCGGACTTGGTCGGCGCCGCCGCGCTGTCGGCCACTGGAACGACGCCCGGCTTGGCGGTGACGGCCTGCGGCGGTGGCGGCACCTTCGGGCCGCCGACGCCGCGGCCGCTGCCGGTGAGCAGCGCAGCCGCAGCCACCAGGGCGGCAACGATCGCCAACACGCCCGCCCCCACGATCAGGTGCGTAGACGTACGCCACGTGGTGGGACGCATGGCTCTCCTGACTTCTCTGTGCCTATTGTGCCCAAGCCCCCGCGGATGGGCGCGGTGCGGGAGCCCTACGATCGACGCCAAGCGACAATTCCCAGGCGAAGGAGCCGGACCGGTGCAATTCGACGTGATCATCGAAATCCCCAAGGGTCAACGCAACAAGTACGAGGTCGACCACAAGACCGGCAGGGTTTTCCTGGATCGCTACCTCTATACGTCGATGGTCTATCCGACTGACTACGGCTTCATCGAGGACACCCTGGGCGAGGACGGTGACCCGCTCGACGTCCTGCTGCTGCTTCCCCAGTCGGTGTTCCCGGGCGTCGTGGTGAAGGCTCGGCCGGTCGCCATGTTCCAGATGACCGATGAGGCCGGCGGTGACGACAAGGTGCTGTGCGTGCCCGCCAAAGACCATCGCTGGGACCACATCCAGGACGTCGGCGACGTCCCGCAGCATGAGCTGGATGAGATCAAGCACTTCTTCTCGCAGTACAAGGCGCTGGAGCCGGGCAAGTTCGTGAAGGCCGCCGACTGGGTGGGCCGCGCCGAAGCCGAGGCCGAGGTGCTGCGTTCGGTCGAGCGGTTCAAGACCGAAGGTCACTGACTCGCGGCATTCGGCTCTGAGCGAACGCTGTTGAGTCGAAGCCGCGGTGCCGCGGTGGCATCCTGACTAGGTGGGCCCGCTTCATTTCGCTGCGAACTTCTGGTGGCTGATCTTCCCGCTCGGCGGCGCGATCGGCGGAGGCGTGCGAGCGATCGCCGCGGCCAACGAACGCAGGGCTGATCGGCGACTCGAACGGTATCGGCTGAAGCAGCAGGCCAAGATCGCGATCGCGGAAGCGTCCGGGCGCGGGCGGGACAATGCGGACAGCCAGCGACGCGAGGTCGTCAAACTCCTTGCCGCGCACGATCGGACCGACGACCGATGGCTGGACTACGAGGTCGACGTCGCCAGATTGCTCGACTTCCCCCTCATGACCGATATGCGCAATCCGCTGACCGTCGCCTTCCACAAGGCCAAGCAGCGGGCCGACCTACTGCGTCCGGAGCGGCCCGACGACGTGCTCAGCGATCGCAGCGCACACCTCGAATACCGCGATGCCGTGCACGAGTACGTCAGCGCGTTCGAAATCGCCGAAACCGAAGCGATCCGGCGGCGCCGCAGCGACTTTTCCGAAGACGACCAGCAACGGCTGGCGCGAGCGCAGAACCTGCTGCGGCTGGCCCAAGACGAAGCCGCGTCTCCGCAGGAACGGCAGAGTGCCTACGCCCGTGCAGGCCGTGAACTCGAGGGCCTGATCGCGTTGCCGGCGGCCGCGCGGGCCGGCATCGAGCGACGCATCGCCGCCCAGATCGAGGCCTAGCCGGGCTCGCCGGTCGCGCTCCCGCGGGTGGCGTAGACGCTGGCGACCGCGGCTACGGCGAGGGTCGCTGCGATCACCGCGAGACTGACCGAAGTCGATATTTCCGGGACGTCAACGTGCTTGCCGCCGTTGATGAATGGCAGATCGTTGTTGCGTAACGCGTGCAGTATCAGCTTGACACCGATGAAGAACAAGATGACGCCGAGCCCTTTGGGCAGGTAGACGAGCCGCTGCAGCAGCCCCTCGACGATGAAGTACAGCTGCCGCAGGCCCATCAGCGCGAAGACGTTGGCGGCCAACACCAAATAGGGCTCGCTGGTGAGCCCGTAGATGGCCGGGATGGAGTCGAGGGCAAAGACCAAGTCGGTCGCGCCCAGCGCGAGGACCACCAGAGCCATCGGGGTCGCCGACCGTCGCGATCCATCCTTCACGAAAAGCTTTGCACCGTGCCAGGTTTCGGTGATGTCGAGGTGGTTGCGGGCGAACCGGACCACCGCGTTCTCCGAGTCGGTCTCATGCGTGACTCCGCGCCCCAATCGAAGTGCGGTGTACACCAGGAACGCACCGAAAACGTAGAACACCCAGGAGAATCGGGCAATAGCCGCCGCGCCGAGGGCGATGAAGATACCGCGGAAAACAAGCGCGATCACGATGCCGGCGAACAGGGCCTGCCGCTGGTACACCCTGGGTACGGCGAAGCTCTTCATGATGATGACGAAGATGAACAGATTGTCGACCGACAGGCTGTATTCGGTGACCCACCCGGCGAAGAACTGCACCGCAAACTGCCGGCCGTGGAAGTACCCCGTCCAGATTCCGAAGCACACCGCCAGGGCGCAGTAAGCCGACAATCCGAGCGCGGATCGGCGCAGGGTCGGTACCTGTGATCCGCGCGCCATCACCACGACGTCGAACAGCAGGACCGCGATCGTGACGGCCAGGGTGACAATCCACTCCAGCAGGGAAACGTGCATGGGGATACCTCCGGTCGCTGACAACCAGAGGTCTCTTCCACCGTCGGTAGCGACGGCCCGCGGGCCGGCCACCCAATCTGGGCGACGTGATGACGACTGCGCGGCCGAGGAATACTCCCCTCTGCGCTCAGTCTGTCAGGTCGACGTCGTCGCGGCGTGCTCGGCTCGGTAGAGGCTGTGAGTAGTTTCAAACCCGTGACCGAAGTGGGCGGCACCCCCGGTGTGGGTGCCTTCGCCAGCCCGATCGCGCGCAGCAGCGTGGCCCGCGTGGGTACCGCGACCGCCGTGACCGCGGTATGCGGGTACGCGGTGGTCTACTTGGCCGCCCGCGATCTGGCGCCGGCCGGCTTCTCGGTGTTCGCGGTCTTCTGGGGAGCATTCGGACTGGTCACCGGCGCCGCCAACGGCCTGCTGCAAGAGACGACCCGGGAAATCCGCTCGGAGGGCTATGAAAGCCGAGCGGAGATGCTGCCGGGACGGCGCACCCACCCGCTGCGGCTCGCGGGCATGGTCGGGATCGGCGCCGCAGCCGTGATCGCCGGCAGCTCACCGCTGTGGGGCGACCGGGTGTTGGCGCAAGCGCACTGGCTTTCCGTCGGCCTGCTCAGCGTCGGGCTGGCGGGATTCTGCCTGCACGCCACGCTGCTAGGCATGCTGGCCGGCACCAACCGCTGGACCCAGTACGGCGCGCTGATGGTCACCGACGCCGTCATCCGGGTGGCGGTGGCGACGGCCACCGTACTGGTCGGCTGGGGCCTGGTCGGGTTCCTGTGGGCCACCGTCGCGGGCGCGCTGGCCTGGCTGATGATGATCGGGGCATCGCCCTCGACCCGGGCGGCGGCACGGCTGCTGACTCCGGGTGGCACCGTGACCTTCCTGCGGGGGGCGGCCCATTCGATCACCGCGGCCGGGGCCAGCGCGATTCTGGTGATGGGCTTTCCGGTGTTGCTGAAGCTCACCTCCAGCGCGCTGGGCGCCCAGGGCGGAGTGGTCATCCTGGCGGTCACTCTGACCCGCGCACCGTTGCTGGTGCCGCTGACCGCGATGCAGGGGAACCTGATCGCGCACTTCGTCGATGAACGCACCGCGCGATTGCGTGCCTTGATCGCACCGGCCGCCCTGATCGGCGTGATCGGCGCGGTCGGGGTGCTGGCGGCCGGCCTGCTCGGCCCGTGGCTGCTGCGGGCGTGCTTCGGACCGGAGTATCACGCGCCGGGCGCGCTGCTGGCCTGGCTGACCGCGGCGGCGGTGACGATCGCGATGCTGACGCTGACCGGCGCCGCGACGGTCGCTGCCGCGTTACACCGCGCCTACGCGCTCGGCTGGGTGTGCGCCACGGTGGCGGCGGCGCTGTTGTTGTTGTTGCCGCTGCCGCTGGAGAGCCGGACGGTGGGCGCGTTGCTGTGCGCTCCGCTGGTGGGTATCGGCGTGCACCTGGCCGCGCTTGCGCGTCCGGGCCGTTGATCTGCGGGTACCGCGTGTACGTTGTGGGCTTGAAATGACCGGTGAAATGTCCGACGTCTGGATCGTCGTCCCCGCCTTCAACGAAGCCGGTGTGATCGGCGACGTGATCACCGATCTGCGGTCGATCTTTGCCAACGTGGTGTGCGTCGACGACGGCAGCGCCGACGACACGGCCGACATCGCCCTGCGTGCGGGAGCTCATCTGGTGCAGCACCCGGTCAACCTGGGTCAGGGCGCGGCCATCCAAACCGGCGTCGAGTACGCCCGCAGCCAGCCCGGCGCGCAGGTCTTCGTCACCTTCGACGCCGACGGCCAGCACCGCGTCGCCGATGTCGTCGCGATGATCGGCCGGTTGGCAGCCGGGGACGCCGACGTCATCATCGGCACCCGGTTCGGCCCGGGTGTCAGCCGGCCTCCACTGTTGAAACGGGTGGTGCTTCAGACCGCCGCGCGGCTGAGCCCGCGGGGCCGCAGACTGGGCCTGACCGATACCAACAACGGACTGCGGGTGTTCAACAAGACGGTCGCGGACCGGCTGGACATCACCATGAACGGCATGAGCCACGCCACCGAGTTCATCATGCTGATCGACGAAAACCGTTGGCGCGTCGCCGAACAACCCGTCGAGGTGCTCTACACCGAGTACTCATCGGCCAAAGGGCAGCCACTGCTCAATGGCGTCAACATCATTGTCGACGGATTCCTGCGAGGAAGGATGCCGCGTTGAACTGGATCCAGGGCCTACTGATTGCCTCGATCTTCGCACTGGTGGTCTTTCTGCTGCGCTCCCGTCGCAGCGTGCAATCACAAGCCTGGGTCAAAGTAGGCTTCCTGGCTTTCATGTTGGCCGGTGTCTACGCCGTGCTGCGGCCCAATGACACTACCGTGGTGGCGCACTGGCTCGGCGTCGACCGCGGCACCGACCTGATGCTGTACGCGCTGATCATCGCGTTCTTCTTCAGCACGCTGAACACGTACTTGCGGTTCAAAGACCTCGAATTGCGTTACGCGCGACTGGCTCGCGCCGTCGCACTCGAAGGCGCGCAACGGCCGGAGTGATCAGCCCGCCCCGATGCCCCAGTGCAGCCCACGCGACGTGATCAACACCAACCCGAGCGATACGGCGGCAACGACGACCAAGCCGATGACGGCGACCACCAGCGGCCGCCACCCGGTGCGAACGAGTTCGCGGATGTTGGTGTTGAGGCCGACGCCGGCGAACGTCAGCAAGAACGCCCACCGCGACACGTTGGCGACGTTGGTCGTTTGCCCCTTGCTGAACCAGCCGGCGGTTGCAATCGCCGACACCGCAAGGAATCCGAGGACGAACCTGGGGAACTTATCCCAAATGAACAGGGACCGTGCACGCAGACCCGGTGCGACCCGGTCTGCCTCGCCCAGTGATGCCCAGTACAACGCGAAACCCAGCACGACGAACCCGATCAGTGCGTTGCGGGTCGACTTCACCAGCACTGCGATCTTGCCGGCTTGCTCGGAGTACAAGTAGCCAGTCGCGGTGGTCTCGGCGGTGTTGTCTACCGAAAGCCCTGCCCACAAACCGAATTCGTGATCGGTCAAACCGATTGCGTGGCCCAGCACCGGTAGCGCGAACAACGCGACAGCACCCAGCGCGAGGATCGCCGCGATGGCATAGCCGACGTCGGAGTTGCGCGCCCGGATCGCGCCTTTGGAGGCGACGATGGCCGATACACCGCAGATGGAAGTTCCGATAGCCAGCAGCGATCCCAGCTTGCCGGACAGGCCGAAAAAGTGCGCCGCGGCCAGGATGATCCCTCCGGCCAGCGCCATGTCGACCAAGATCTGCACCAGCGAGATACCGCCGAGCTTGATCACGTCGCCGAGAACGAAACGCACGCCAAGAGCGACAATCCCGATCTTCAACCAGAATTCATAAGTCTGGACGCCGGCGCGGAAGATCCGGTGCAGGCCGACGGTGTTGGTGACGAGCAGGCCGAAGACGATCGCCCACAACACGTACTCGATGTCTGGGACCCGCCAATGGTGCTGATGTGCCAGCGAATTCCACCGGACTTGGGCATATTTGCCCAACAGGCCGATCGCGACCAGCAGCAGGACTCCCGGCACGTACTCCAGAATGTTGCGGCTGGTGAAACTCGCCTCATCAGCCGGCTCCGCCTGCTCGGCAACGACCGTGCTCACCGGATCACCACGGAATCTTGGGAAGCAGTCCGGCCACGGCCAACAGCACCACGATTCCGGCCGCGATCGTCGCCCACCAATCAAGACTTATCCGTCTGAGGCGTTCACTTCTCGTTGGTGCGTCATCGTCGTCGCTCGCGGTCACCGCAGTCTCCCTAACTCACCAGTACCTACCGCCAAAACCTGTGCCGATTTCTATCGGTCCCCAGAGCATTGGGACAAGGTATTCACTCCGCCTGATTGATACCGAGCGAGTCGACTCAATAACGCGCCACAACCTTTGGTGTGGCCGTGCGGTTTGCGCCCGCGAAGGCCGGGACGACGAAGCGACGCAGTATGGACCGGTAGCGCCGGACGTCGGCCTCACCATCCTCGAGGCCGCGCATCACCATCTTCGTGACGTCGCCCAGCCACAAGTGGATGTCCGACCGGGGCAGCCCAACTGGCAGTTCATTGTTCGCCAAGGCGGCGTCCAGAATGGGATCCCACATCTCGGCTCTGATTATGTCCGTGGTTCCCGAAATGATCATTCGTCGGCCGAGGCTGGTGCCATCGGGGTCGATGACGTGTCTTGTCAGGGGGTCGCGGCGACCGTGTTCGGCGGTGTAGAGAACATTCGCGACGATCTGATCCGCAAGGTTGCTGTGCCGGGAGGTCGATTTGTGTGCGCGGTCAAGCAAACCCCGCGCGTGCCGGGTGATCAGTTCGATGAGCAGATCGTCGCGGTCAGCGAAGTAGCGGTAGACACTGGGCCGCGACAATCCAACCTCACATGCGACGTCGTCCATCGTGGTCTTGCGGATTCCGTGGCG